>DATKLH010000583.1:0-4959 GCA_035542515.1 Casimicrobiaceae bacterium | reverse complement strand
GAATCGCCGCAGTGGCAATCGCGCCGATGAACTCGCGCCGTCTCATCGCATCGACTCCGCGGCTGCTACTGGTTCACCGGCGATTGCGGATCCATCAGCAGCGCAACGACGTCCTTGACCTGCTGCTCGGTGAGAATCCCGCTATGGCCGAAGCGCGGCATGAGCGAGCACGCGTTGTAGGCTTCCGCGTTCCACACCTTGCCGTAAGCGTAACGACGCATCTCGTCGGTGTAGCCGCGTTGCTTGCCGAAGCGATACAGCGACGGCCCGATGGTGCCATAGGAGATTTCCTGCGGCGTGAGCTGGTGGCAGGCGTAGCAGTTACCGCCGACAGGTCCCTTCGGATCGTCGGAATACTGCTTGCCGCGCCCCTCCTGCGCGATCTTCTCGCCGTTCTTCCAGTCGCCGAAGTACTTGCCGTCGGCGGGCCACTTGATCGACGACTGGTTGAGCGTCTCGATGCGCTTGGCCACGCTGTCGGGCAACGGCTTGCCGTCGTATTGACTGCACAGCTGCTGCGTCTCGTCCTGGTCGAGACGATCCACCTTCGCCTGGCCCTTGTCGCGGAACGACGACTTCAGCACCTGCAGGGTCTTTGCCGGCGACACGTCGGCTTGCGGCGCGGTCTGTGTGGGCGGCGGTGCGGCGCAGCCGGCGAGCGCAGCGACCATTCCATAGACGAGGATACGCGGGGTCATGTCGGTTCGCCTCCGCTTTAGCGCTTGAGCGCCGGCGCATTGACCGGCGCGCCGTTCGCGTTGTGTGCAAGATAGGTCGTGAGCGCGATCGAAGCCTCCGATCCGAACTTCAGCTCCGGGAAGCGCTGCTGGCGGAAGCAGTCGTTGAGCCGCCATTGCATCGATCGAACCTCGCCCTGGCTCACGCGATAGGCAGGCCAAGTGGTGTAGGCCTTTTGCGCGCCGGCCGGCGTGCTGAGATTGGGAAGGTCCTGGAGGCGAATGCGCTTGCCATCGCTGCCGTGACAGGTCGAGCATGCGAAGTCGTGCGTGCCGCCGCGGAAGTGGAAGATCTGCTCGCCGAGCGCATACGATTCGCGCATCTGCGAGCTGTCGAGCGGCACGTCCATCTTCGCGCCGCGCGACTCGTCGGCGACGTAGGCGACGAGCGCCTCGAACGGCGAGCGCTTCTGGCCGTCGCCGAAGGGCTGCTTGAGTGCGTCGGCCTCCGAGATGCCCTGGATCTTTTCCATGCACCACAAAAGGCGCGTCTCCAGATCCATCACGCGACCCGCATCGGCGAAGTATTTCGGCAGGTGCGCATAGGCGCCCTTGACCACGCCGGGCCCCATACCGATGTCGCAGGTTTCAAAAGAGGCGTTGCGCGGACCCGCCTTCTGCTTCCAGAGATCTTCGCCGCGCGCAACCGTAAGCTCTGCCGGATTGCCCTCCTGCAGCGCCTCGCGGTATTTCGCGATCTCGTCGGCGGCCGATCCTTGCGCGAGCGCGGGATGCGCGAGGGCCATCGCGAATGCGACGGCGAGCCCGCTTCGCGCGGTGACTTTCAGTAATCGCATCGTTCCTCCGAAAGAACGTGTGCGGCCCCACTCGCCCGACGGCTGCGGCCTGCTTCGCGATCTCGCGCGGTACTCGCTGCGCGGTGCTACGCCAGCTGCTGTCGTTTGTTGTTGACGCGAGGGGTGACCGGAAAACGTCTCGACTCAAGCGATGGTCGCTTCGTCGGTCCGCTTGTCGCCGTGATTGTCGATCCAGGTGATCTGCACCTTGTCGCCCTTGGCGCCCCCCTTGAACTTGAACGCCAGGAACGGGTTCTTCGCCACTGCGGGTCCCCACTGCGCGGCCAGCACCGTGCGGCCATTGTGAACGACGTGGACCGTCTGGATGAACCACGCCGGGATGGTCTTGCCCTGCGAATCCTTGCGCTGGCCGGTTTCCATCTCGTGGCTCATCAGGACCTTGACCTCGGTCGCATCGCCCACGGCGTTGGCCCGGATCTTCATCGGATCTGCCATGTTGTCCTCTGGTGTCTGTGCGAAACGTAGGCTGTGCGCAGTCTCGTCAGCCGCCGCAACCGCCCAGCGTGACCTTGATTTCCTTCGACGCGACGTAGTACTTGCCGTCGGCCTTGACCAGCGCATAGACGTTGGAGGTCTGGCCCATCTTCACGCGGGTCGACAGGCTCGGCTCGGTTCCGGGCGGCAGGTCGAACACCGCAGCCAGCATGTTCGGATTCTTTTCGATCAGGATCGCGATCGACTCGGTCTTGGCAATGTTGCTGGTGATGCCGATCGGCACTACCGCGCCGTTCTCCGCGATGTCCGGCGTCGACACGAAGACGACGTCCTTGCTTTGCGCCGGCACGCCGCCGCCAAGCGCCTTCATGGTCTCGTCCATCGAGTGCGTCTCGAAGGCGCCCTTGTTCCATCCCGCCGCCTGCGCACGCGCGACCTCCGGGGGCAGCCAACCGGCCGCCGCCAGCAATGCGGCGAGCGAGACGCCGCCACCCTTCCTCAATACGTCCCTGCGCGTTGCGTTCATGGTCTTCATAGTCCTCGCAAGAATGCGTAACTCCCTATTGTAAGTCTGCTCGCGGGCCCGATTCGGGCCGATCCATTCTATGCTTAGCGGGGGCTGCAGGGCACCTTCGACGATCCGGCGGATCGGCGCGAAGGCTCTTGCTCCGCTCGAGCGCATCTAGAATCGATGGGACCGGCGCATTGCTCGCCGCTGCCGCGGGCGCTGCGAGCGACCGTAGCCTTGCGCAGGAAACGACGCCGCGCCGGCGGGCGCGGCAACGCGTTCTCTGGCGCGGCAAGGACGCGGCCCGTCTGGCCGGTAGCGGACGACATGGTGTTTCGCGGTTTCCGATCTAGCGCCGCGCAGCGAAGTCGAGCAGCTCGCGACGCAGCGGCGCGCCGGCCTCGATGCGACCCGCGATGCGTACGCACACCGCGCGGCAGATCTCGAGGAACTCCGCATCGGCGACGCGGTAATACACCGCCGCGCCCTCGCGCCGTCGGCTTACCACACCGGCCTGATGCATCAGCGACAGATGACGTGACACGTTGGTCTGCGTTGCGCCGGTCTCCGCCACGATCTGCGACACCGAGCGTTCCTGCCGACACACCGCGTGCATGATCTTGAGCCGCGTCGCCTCGGAAAGCAGTCCGAAGTAGCGCGCGACGACCGCGTAGACCTGCTCGCGGTCGTCGGGCGTGCGTCCGGCTCTTGCCTTGGCGTTACCCTCCGATTTGCGCAGCACCGGCCCGCGCCGCGAGTCGCGTGCGGGTGCGCGATGGGTCGTCATCGTATGAGCATATGCGCATACTCTGATTTGCGTCAAGCGTCCGGTGCCCCGTATGAGCTATGCAGCGGAGCGCGGACGGCACCTGCCCTACGGACGCCGGTGATGAGCGGGCTATCGACCAACCACGCCGCAACAGGACGCGAGGCAGGGCGGGCGCGCCGGCGCGCGAGTCGCGCAACGATTCCGAACGCGGCCCTAGCGCCTGTCAACACTATGTTCTGCGGATGCGAACGAGCGCCCTGGGCGCCAATCCAGGCGGGACGGGTGGGTGGAACAGCGCGGGCCCGTTGGTTCGGTTGAAGGGTGCCGGCAACAGCCCGGCGCCAGAGGGTGTCAGTGGATGGTCGCGGACGACAGGAAACGAACCAGCGCGCCGGTCTTCAGGCGATAAACGCCTTCGCCGACGTACTGAGCGTCGTCTACTTCCTCCATCGTGAATTCGATCTCGCTATCGCCGCGCTTGGCTTCGAGCACGATGTCGTCAGCGACCGTGTACTCGTCGGGGACCCGCAGGTACTCGGTTTCGAAGATCGTGCCGTCGACCACGACGAAATCCGCGTCACGCATCGTATCGAACAGGTTGACCAAGGTGCCGCTCCTCGATTTGGCAGGGCCAGGCCGGAGCATCCGCGGAGTGCGAATCACCGCCCGCCTCATGTCTAGCAATGTGCCGTCGAGAAGCGGTTCCTTCAAGCGGTGCCACACGCAGGCGGTCGTAGGACTGGAACGGACGGTTTGTACGGCCGTCGGAAAACCCCCTCTGCCCCCGACGACGGCGTGGGTGTTACGCCTACGCGACGAGCGGGCGATGGGCGATGGTCCAGGGCCCGAACATTTGCGCGAATGTATGCAATGCAAGCTCGATCGAACCTCGACGATGGTTGACGATCGATTCGACAGTGCGTTGCCGGCGAAGCGCGTTGTTCCCTTCGCGCCCATGGCCTATCGCCCTCGCCTATCGCCTATCGGTAGCGACCCGCGACGCCGTCAGCGCACCAGCGCGCGCACGAAGTTCGGCAGCGCGAGCGACGCGCGGTGCATGTCACCGTTGTAGTACTGCAGCCCGGCGATACCGCGCTGCGCGAGCCGGCGCTCCACTTCGAGCGCCGTCACGTACGCCGGATCGAGCGTCGCGGAACAGCAGGCCATCATCCACATGCCACCGTACAACGGGACCGACGTGAGGTACGGCGTGACCACCGCGAACGCGCTGCGCAGATGCGTGAGGGCTTCGCGAATGCGCCGGGGATGAGCGACCGGGCTCGCGATGTGCAACGTCATCGCGCCGACCGGATTGAGGCGCGCGGCGCATGCCTTGTAGAAATCGGGCGTGTACAGCGCCGTGGACGGACCGCCGGGATCGGTGAGATCGAGCACGATGAGATCGAACTGCTCGGCGCTGTTGCGCACGAACGCCAGACCATCCTCGATGCGCAGGTCGAGCCGGGGATCGTCGAGGCGCCCGTGATGAACCGTCTGCAGGTACTTGCGCGAGATATCGACCACCGCGAGGTCGATCTCGGCCAGCGTCACGGAGCGCACGCTGGGGTGCTTCAGGATCTCCTCGGCCGATCCTCCGTCGCCTCCACCCACGATGAGCGCGCGCTCGGGCTTGGGATGGGTGACCGCCGCCGGATGAACGAGATTCTCGTGATAGAAGAACTCGTCGCGCTC
>DATKLH010000582.1:0-7993 GCA_035542515.1 Casimicrobiaceae bacterium | reverse complement strand
AGGAACGTCTCGACACGGCGGGAGTGGTGGTTGAGGAAGCGCGGTTGACGCATCTGGCCTACGCGCCGGAAATCGCCCAGGCCATGCTCCGCCGGCAGCAGGCTGAGGCGGTCATCGCCGCGCGCCAGAAGATCGTGCACGGCGCGGTGTCGATGGTGCAGATGGCGCTGCAGGAGCTTTCCGCCAAGCAGGTCGTCGATCTCGACGACGAACGCCGCGCCGCGATGGTGTCGAATCTGATGACCGTGCTGTGTGCCGAAAGCGAGGTGCAGCCGGTCATCAACACCGGCACGCTGTACAACGGCTGAGCGGAGGGCATCGTGAACCGCTTCGCAACGATGGCCCTCATCGTGGTGCTGATCGCCTGCGGCGCCGTGATCGCAGCGACCCTGCCCGACTTGCCGGATGTGGTGGCATCGCATTTCGGCGCCACCGGCGGCGCAAACGGCTGGTCGGAGCGCAACACTTACGCCCTGATCATCCTCGGCGCGGCGATCGGCGCGCCCCTGCTCATCGCCGGTTTATCGATGCTGCCGTCGCTCGCGCCGCGCGTCGGCGTGAAGCTGCCGCATCGCGAATACTGGCTGGCACCGGAACGGCGCGAGCGGACGCTCGCGGTCCTGCAAGGCTATGCGTGTGGAATCGCAGCGGCCACTGCGCTCCTTGTGACCGCCCTGCACCTCATGACCGTGCACGCCAACCTGCATCCGCCGCCGCGGCTCGCGGTCGCACCGCTGATCGCCGTGCTCGGCGCGTACATCATCGTGGTGACGGGACTCGCACTCGCCAAGCTGCGGCACTTCCGGACGCCCAACTGATGGCGGAGCGCAAGGCGTTCCTGCTGCGTCTCGATCCCGCGGTGTGGACCGAGCTCGAGCGCCTTGCGCAACGCGAACTGCGCAGCGTCAACGCACAGATCGAATTCCTTCTGCGCGACGCGCTCGCGCGACGCGGCATCGGCGTGCGCGAATCGACACCGGAGAGTCGGGAGCGTTCGGAGCCGCGCTAACGCGCAAGGACGCGCGCGACGAACTGTCCCACGGCCCGGATTTCCTCGAGCACCGCCGAGTGCTCCATCGGATAGGTGTGCCAATCCACGTGGCGTCCCTGCGCTTCGAGCACGCGTCGCGACTGCTCCGCCCACGCGAACTGCACGACCGGATCGTGCGTTCCATGCGCCATGAAGATCGGAACATCGCGATTCGCAGCGCTGGCTTCGTCGGCCAACGCCTCTCCGGCGATGAGATACGTCGACAAGGCAACAAGGCCGGCCAGACGCTCGGGATAGCGCAAGCCGGTGTACAGGGCAACCGCTCCGCCCTGCGAGAAGCCTCCGAGGACGATCCGGCCGGGCGCGATGCCGCGAGCTCGCTCGTTCGCGATCAAAGCTTCGACCAGCTCGCGCGATGCACGCACGCCGTCGAGATCGGCACGCTCGCTCAGGTTGGCCTGGCGGATGTCGTACCAGGCGCGCATCCGGAATCCGTTGTTGATCGTCACGGGCATGACCGGCGCGTGGGGGAACAGGAAGCGCACCGACAACCCAGGCGGCAGCGCAAGCTCCGGCACCATTTGCGACCAACCGTTGCCGTCGTCGCCGAGGCCGTGCATGAAGATGACGCTCGCGTCGGAAGCAGGACCCGTTTCGGTAACGACTGCGGGGAGAAGCGCAGGTGCAGGCATGGGGGCGCGGGCGTGAAGAACCGGTGCGATTCTAGCCTCGCGGCGACTCGCTCACCGTCGCGCTGCGAACATGGCGGCCCGCAAAAGACGACGGCGGGCGCGAAAAGCCTGCGCCCGCCGTCGGTGCGCGACCCCGCTTGAGGCCGGGATCGCCCTACACACGTGTCCTAACGATTGCCGCTCGAGCCACCGGAACCGCTCGAGGCGCTGGAACCGCGCGACCCGCCGGAGCTTCCGCTCGAACCCGAGCCCGACTGCGTACTGCCTGAACCGGGTTGGTTGCCCGAGCCCATCTGCCCGCCGCTGCGGGTGGTGCCGCCCGAGGTCGAACCGCTCGACCCGCGTTGACCTTCCTGTGACTGCTGCGAGCCCGATTGCTGCGAGCCCATGTCCCGGTCGCGATTGCTCGACGAGTCGCGATTGCTCGACTGGCCCGACGACGGATTCGACGAGGAAGGGTTGTCCCGATTGGACGATGGGTTGTTGGTCATGAGGTACTCCTATGGATTGGACGACACGATCGCTGCCCGGGGCGCGGTCGAAGTCTCATTGTTGCCGCTCCTCCGGCGGCGCGCCGTCCGACGCGTCCCCAACCCGCTGTAGGACTTGATTACGCTTGCCTGCCTACATCGGCGGTGGACCGGGAAGGTCCGGCGTGCGCGCGCGCAGCCGCCGCTCGGTGCGCGAGTAATTGCGACACGACGCGCAGCGGAACACGGTGGAGGCCATGGGCGTCGTCGCCATGCCGACGAGCATCTTGCCGCGACAGTGCGGGCAGACGTAGTTGATCGGTCCGTCGCCCACGATGCGTCCGCCCATCGCCAGATCGACCACGAGATCGGCCGGCGCGAGGCGATTGGCATCCTGGGGAACCAGCATGCGCGTAAGCATTCGCAACGTGTCCGGAGCGGCGGGCGGACAGGCGCTATCGGACTGAAGACCGTCTGGGAGAGCCAGCGGGAAACGCGACTTGCACGCGAGCATAAGAATGCCGGCGTCGCGGCGCCATGCGACGTTGTCCTACACGCGCGTAAGACATCGCCGCGACTTTTCGACCACAACGCGGTCCAAGGCCTCGCTGGGTTGAACGTCGGACCTGTGCGGGTACAATTCGCGGCCGGCTGACACTACACTTCCAGGCTGCCACAAGCGGCTTGTCCGTAGGCCGACCGAAAAACCACGAGTTTTCTGGAGCCGCATTCCATGGCAACCGTCCCATCCGCGCGACCGTCTCCGGTCGCGCTGCAAGCCGCCTCCCTGGACGACAAGTACGAGCTCGATTCGGGCCGCGTGTTCGTCACTGGCGTGCAGGCGCTGGTGCGTCTACTGATCCTGCAACACCAGCGCGACAAGCTCGCGGGTCTCAACACTGGCGGTTTCGTTTCCGGTTACCGCGGTTCGCCGCTCGGCGCGCTCGACCAGTCGCTGTGGAAGGCGCGCAAGTTCCTCGAACGCGCGAACGTCAAGTTCCAGCCGGGCTTGAACGAAGACCTCGCTGCGACGTCGATTTGGGGCACTCAACAGGTGACGCTGTACCCCGGCGCGACGGTGGACGGCGTGTTCGCCATGTGGTACGGCAAAGGTCCCGGAGTGGACCGTTGCGGCGACGTGTTCAAGCACGCGAATTTCGCCGGCACATCCAGGCACGGTGGCGTGCTCGTGCTCGCCGGCGACGATCACGCAGCGAAATCCTCGACGCTGCCGCACCAGTCGGATCACCAGTTCTCCGCGGCGATGATCCCGGTGCTGTATCCATCGTCGGTGCAGGAGATCCTCGATCTGGGTCTGCACGGCTGGGCGATGAGCCGTTATTCCGGGTGCTGGGTCGGTTTCAAGTGCGTCGCCGATACCGTTGAGAGTTCCGCTTCGGTGTACGTCGATCCGGAGCGTTTGAAGATCATCGTGCCGGACGATTTCCCGCTGCCGCCCGACGGCGTTTCGATCCGCTGGCCCGACGGCTTCCTCGAGACCGAAGCGCGGATGCAGGATTACAAGATCTACGCGGCGCTTCACTACGCTCGCGTCAACGCGCTCAACCGCATCGTCATCGACTCGCCGCGTCCACGGCTCGGCATCGTCACCAGCGGCAAGAGCTACATGGACGTGCGCCAGGCGCTCGACGACCTCGGCATCGACGAGCGCGAAGCCGCCGAGATGGGCATTCGCGTGTTCAAGGTCGCCATGCCCTGGCCGCTGGAGCCCGAAGGCGTGCGTCATTTCGCCGAAGGCCTCGAAGAGATCCTGGTGGTCGAGGAAAAGCGCCAGGTCGTCGAATACCAGTTGAAGGAGCAGCTCTATAACTGGCGCGACGACGTGCGTCCGCGCGTGGTCGGCAAGTTCGATGAAAAGGGCGAGTGGGTGCGCCCTCACGGCGACTGGCTGCTGCCCGCGACCTCCGAGCTCACGCCCGCCATGATCGCGCGCGTGATCGCGCAACGCATCGAGCGGCTGGGCCTTACGCCCAACGAGGCGGACCGCAAGCAGATCGCCAACCGCGTCGCCTGGATCAACGCGAAGGAAGCGGCGCTCGCCAAACCGAAGATCAGCCTGGTACGTCAACCGTACTTCTGCTCGGGCTGCCCGCACAACACGTCGACCAACGTTCCCGAGGGAAGTCGGGCGACGGCCGGCATCGGTTGTCACGTCATGGCGATCTGGATGGATCGCCGCACGTCGACCTTCACGCACATGGGCGGCGAAGGCGTGCCGTGGATCGGACAGGCGCCGTTCACCACCGAAAAGCACATCTTCGCCAACCTTGGCGACGGAACCTACGAGCACAGCGGCATCCTCGCGATCCGCGCGTCGATCGCGGCCAACGTCAACATCACCTACAAGATCCTGTACAACGACGCGGTCGCAATGACCGGCGGGCAGCCCTTCGATGGCCCGCTGTCGCCGCAGGCGATCGCACGCCAATGCGCGGCCGAGGGCGTGAAGCGCATCGTGGTGGTCACCGACGAACCGGACAAGTACCCGGCGAACGCGTTCGCGGCCGACATCGCGATTCATCATCGCGACGAGCTCGATGCGGTGCAGCGCGCGTTGCGCGATACGCCGGGCGTGACGATCCTGCTCTACGACCAGACCTGCGCGGCGGAGAAGCGCCGGCGGCGCAAGCGCGGCAAGTATCCCGATCCGGCGAAGCGCGTGGTGATCAACGAGCTGGTCTGCGAAGGCTGCGGCGATTGCGGTGTGAAATCCAATTGCGTTTCGGTTGCACCGGTGGAAACCGAATTCGGACGCAAGCGCACCATCGATCAGTCCTCGTGCAACAAGGACTATTCGTGCGTGAAAGGGTTCTGCCCGAGCTTCGTCACCGTCGAAGGCGGGCAGTTGCGCAAGCCGCAAAAGGCGCAGGCGCTCGACTTCTCGAACCTGCCAGAGCCACCACATCCCTCGACCAGCGAGCCATACGGAATCCTGGTGACCGGCATCGGGGGCACGGGCGTGGTCACCATCGGCGCCTTGCTCGGCATGGCCGCGCATCTCGAAGGCAAGGGTTGCAGCGTGCTCGACATGACCGGGCTCGCGCAAAAGAACGGCGCAGTGCTCTCGCACGTGCGCATCGCCGATGCCCCCGAGCAACTCCATGCGACGCGCATCGCGGCTGGCGAAGCGAAGCTCGTGCTCGCCTGCGACATCGTCACCGGCGTGGGCTACGAAGCGCTCGCGAAGATGCAGAAGGGCGTCACCAAGGCGCTGGTCAACACCTCGCTCGTGATGCCGGCACAGTTCACGCGCGAACCGGACTTGCGCTTCCCGCTCGGTTCGATGGAGCAGGAGATCAAGGACGCCGTCGCAGCCGGCGATGCCGAGTTCCTCGATGCGACGAAGCTCGCGACCGGACTGATGGGCGATTCCATCGCGACCAACCTGTTCATGGTCGGCTATGCGTACCAGCGCGGCCTTCTGCCGGTCGGCGAGGCGTCGATCCTGCGCGCGATCGAGCTCAACGGCACCGCGATCGAATCCAATCGCCAGAGCTTCTACTGGGGCCGTCTGGCCGCAGTGGAACCGGATCGCGTCGCGAAGGCCGCGACACCCCCGCTGCCGCTTCCGGATTCGCAGCGCCTATCGACCTCGCTCGAGGAAATCATCGAACGCCGGGTGCAGTTCCTGACCGACTATCAGGACGCCGCCTACGCGCGCCGGTACTTCGATCTCGTCGAGCGCGTTCGCAAGGTGGAGTCGGAGAAGCAGCCGGGCAAGTCGCAGCTCGCCGAAGCGGTCGCACGCTATTACTTCAAGCTCCTCGCGATCAAGGACGAGTACGAGGTGGCGCGGCTGTATGCCGAGACGGATTTCGTGCAGCGCGTAGCTTCGCAATTCGAAGGCGACTACAAGCTGCACTTCCACCTCGCGCCGCCCACGCTCAACAAGCCCGACGCCGAAACCGGCGTTCCGCGCAAGACCGAATACGGACCGTGGATGATGGCGGCGTTGCGTGTGCTCGCGAAGATGCGTCGCCTGCGAGGCACACCGTTCGACGTCTTCGGCCACTCCGCCGAGCGCAAGCTGGAACGTGCGCTCATCGACAACTACGAGCGCGTGGTGGACGAGATCCTGCGCGGCCTGCGCGCTGACAACTATGCGATCGGCGTCGACCTCGCGTCGCTGCCCGAGCACATCCGGGGTTACGGCTACATCAAGGAGCGCAACGTGCGCGACACGAAGCTGCGCGAGGCGGCACTGCTCGAGCGTTTTCGCGCGCCTAAACCGCAACCGGCATCGCCGGTGGCGCTCGAAGCAGCGGATTAGGGGAGGCCTCGACCGGTTTTGGACGGGTCACTACAAACACACCGGTTCGCCCGCATTGCGGTACCCATGCGCAAAACGATATGTCGTCCCATCGGAAGCCGGGACGCAGTGACTTTCGTTCCAGCAAGGACGCATTCGAAAACGTCGCTGGGTCCCGGCTTTCGCCGGGACGACGTTCTTCACACGCACGCGTCAGGGCACGACTGGGTTCCAGCTTTCGCCGGGACGACGTTCTTCACATGCACGCGTCACGGCACGACTGGGTGCCGGCTTTCGCCGCGACGAGGACGCGCTTCACATGCACGCGTCGCGGCACGACTGGGTGCCGGCTTTCCCCGGGACGACGTGCTTCACATGCACGCATCGCAGCACGGCACGTGCCGGAGGTATTTGACCCTACGGGCGGGCAGCCGATTCGCCTTGGATCACTCGCACATTGCGCGGCCATCCGGCCCGTTCACCACCTATGCATGGCGTGGCTCATGCGAACCGCGTTATGGTAGCCATCGAACCACAGGGGAAATGACATGAGCACGCCCACGCGCCTTGCACGTCTCACGCTGTTCGCCCTTTGCGCAGTACTGCTGCCGTGCGCGCGCGCCGCCAGCTTCGCGGGCGTCGAGGTACCGCCGCCGCTGCCGCCGCAACCGGTCAACGAGACGTTCTTCGATGTCCAGGTGTCCGACCCGTACCGGTTCCTGGAGGACACCAAGGCTCCGCAGGTGCAGCAGTGGATGAAGGCGGAGGCCGATGCAACCGCGGCGATCCTCGCCAAGATTCCGGGACGCGATGCGCTGCTTGCCCGCATGAAGACGATCGAAAGCGGCGCGTCGGGTCTCGCCACCGACGTGCAACGCACGCTCAACGGTCGCTGGTTCTTCACCAAGCGCGATCCCGGTGACAACCAATTCCGCCTGGTGTGGCGCGAACGGGCGAACGGGCCCGATCGATTGATCCTCGATCCCGAAGCGCTGCGCAAAGCCACGGGTCAACCGCACGCGATCATGGATTTCCGCGCCTCGCCCGATGGCAAGAGGCTCGCCTACTCGGTGCAGGCGGGTGGCGGCGAGATCGGCACGTTGCACGTGATCGACGTCGACAGTGGCAAGGAGCTCACGGCTCCAATCGATCGCATTCGCTACGCGAGCGTCACCTGGCTCGACGACGGCAGCGGCTTCTTCTATTCGCGCCTGCGCGAAGGCTACGAGAAGCTTCCGCCGACGGAGAAGTTCGGTGATCGCACCGAGTACTTTCACGCACTCGACAACAACACCGACCGGCCCGTGTTCAGTCCGCTGCGCAACTCGGATCTCGCGCTGCCGATCTACGCCGATGGCTACGTCTTCCAGATCCCCGGAACCCGGACGGCCGGATTGTTCGTCGAGCTCGGCGTCGAGCGCTACCGCCTGCTCTACCTGTCCGATCTCGACAGCGCGATCGCCGGCACGGCGAAGTGGCGCCCGGTCGCAACGCTCGACGACAAGGTCGCCGAGGTCGCTATCGGTGGCGGCTACATCTATTTGCGCAGTGCACGCGATGCGTCGCGCTT
>DATKLH010000581.1:0-12171 GCA_035542515.1 Casimicrobiaceae bacterium | reverse complement strand
CGTCATCGGAATGAACGGCAGGCGCACGCCGGCGTGGATGGTGAAATAGTCCACACCCTGCTCGGCCTGTTCGATCAGCGTGTCGCGGTACATCTCCCAGGTCAGCTCTTCGGCCTTGCCGTCGACTTTCTCGAGCGCCTGGTAGATCGGCACGGTGCCGATCGGCACCGGCGAGTTGCGAATGATCCACTCGCGCGTCTCGTGGATGTTCTTGCCGGTGGAGAGATCCATCACGGTGTCCGCGCCCCAGCGGATCGCCCACGTCATCTTCTCGACTTCCTCGCCGATCGACGAGCTGACCGCGGAGTTGCCGATGTTCGCGTTGATCTTCACCAGGAAGTTGCGGCCGATGATCATCGGCTCGGTTTCCGGGTGATTGATGTTGCTCGGGATGATCGCGCGGCCGCGTGCGACTTCGTCGCGCACGAACTCCGGCGTGATCGCCGCGGGAATCGCTGCGCCGAACGACTGACCGGGGTGCTGGCGCGTGACGATCTCCGGCATTCGCTTCAGCATCTCCTCGCGCAGCAGGTTCTCGCGGATCGCGATGAACTCCATCTCAGGCGTGACCATGCCGCGGCGCGCATAGTGCATCTGTGTCACGTTGTTCCCGGGCTTCGCACGCCGCGGCGCGCGATGCAGGTCGAAGCGCATGCCAGCGAGATTCGCGTCGGCGAGGCGCGCGCGACCATACGCGGAGCTCGGGCCATCGAGCGCAACCGTGTCGTCGCGTTCGGCAATCCACGGCGCACGCAACGCGGGCAGCCCTTTCCGGATGTCGATGCGCGCCTGCGGATCGGTGTACGGACCTGACGTGTCGTAGACCACGATCGCGGGATTGCTCTCCGCACCGAACGACGCTGGTGTGTCCGTCTGCTCGATCTCGCGCATCGGGACGCGCACGTCGGGACGCGACCCCTGGACGTGGATCTTGCGCGAGCGTGGCAGCGGCTCGATGGCGGCTGCGTCGACTTTGGCGTCGCGGGCGAAGAACTGGTCGTTGGCGTTCATGGCACTCCTGCTGGCGATCGAAAAAAAGCGGCAGCGCTCGCGCGCGCGGCAGCGCGTTGACGCAGCGGTTCGATCGGGGGATGGGGCTCGGTTTCGCGCGCTTCCCTGCGCCGGCATTATCCGGATCAGGTTCCGAGGGTGATCTCTCACCGACCCTGATGCGGCAGGCGCGCCGCAACGGGAAGGACCCCTAGCGTCAGACTGCAACCTTACGCCAAAGCGCAGGGCTCGGCAAATGAGAGGTCTCCAGTCGGCCTGGAGCCTTGCGACAGAGCTTGATGCTCCGACAATCGGAGTCAGGGCGTGCCGGACTCGCGTGCGCGCCGTCTCAGGAAGCGAGCTGCCTGCGCATCGATTCCAGCCCGTACTCGACCACCGGATTGGAAGGAACGACACCGCGCGGCGTGAAGGCTCCGATCACCTTGGGCAGCACGCGCGCGAGGCACCGGTAGACGTCGTCGGTGGTCTCGAGGCGCGCGGCAACGCGCACGCGTTCGGCCCAATCGGCGTTGAACCACTGGCTGCCTTCCGCCGTGCCGATCGCCTTGAGGTCGTGCGCCGATACGTCCATCGGAGGACCGGAGCCGATCCACGAGCGGAACTGCGACTCCAGGCCGTTGGCGACCAGCAGCTCGGCGAGCTTCTGCAGTCCCGCGCCGTCGGGCACGTTCGCGAGCAAATCGACGAGTCCTTTTGCGACCGCGCGCTCGGTCGGATCGGGTGCAACTTCATTGCCGATGAGGGAATCCAGGGCGCCGGAAGCGGGCATGGCCATGATCAACGCTCGCGAAAACCGATGGTGCTCACGCGCAGTGAGCCAATGCCGATCATACCTTGTTCACATGAACGAACGCGAGGTCGATGAGATCCTCCACGCCGGCGAGCGGCCTGCGTCCGGCGATCTCGGCGACCTGGAATTCGCCGAGCGCGCGATAGCTTTCGAATTGCGACTCGCTGAAGAACTGGTCCGCGGTGGTCTCGTGCGGGAAGCGCTCCGAACGGCCGGCGTATTGCACGACATCGATCGGCAGGCCGGCGGCCTTTTCGTACAGCGACGCCTTGATGTAGAGCAGCTTGCCGGGATTGGCCGCGTTGCCGCCCGGGTAGAGCACGTCGAACAGCGCGCAGTAGCGGCCCTGCTGCTGCAGATTGCGCATGCCGAGGTTCCACGGACCCAGCCGCTCGATGGTCACGCCCAGGTCGATGCGGATCTTGCGGATCGCATTGCCCAGGTCGTCGTAATTGCGGAATGGATCGCACGAAGCGTCGACCACGATGATGGTGCGACATCCGCGTCGCACGGCTTCGTAGAGTCCGAGGTTGTCGAAGTGGCCGCCGTCGGACACGAACAGCCACGGCGGGCGATCGTCGGTGAGGCCGAGCAGCTCGCGCACCATGGGCCAGATCGCGAAGCGGGGTCCCGACATCTTCACCGCGCGCTCTGCCCGTGGATGCCCGAGCCACCAGCCGAGCCTCGCGTTGAACAACGTCAGCAGGAAGGTGCGCACCGGTGATGAAAATGCGCCGGCGTTGGGCGACACCGCTGCACCGGACACCGCCATCGCGGTTCCGAGCGTGATGCCGCCGACATCGGCCGCGTATTCCGCGCTCGAGCGATAGCCGAGACCCGCTGTCGCGCTGCCGGTATGCAGCGCGCTGAACGTAAACGAAGTGGCCTTGCGCTCCTGCCACGCGAGGTTGGTTCCCGACACGAGATTGAGCGCCGCGTTGACCACCAGGAACGGGCACTTGCGCGGATCGAAGGGCGTGCCGTCGCGCTCGTTGCGCAGCCAGCGCAGGATCGGGTTGTCGTCGCGATCGAACTGGATGAACGGATCGGCCTCGCGCGCCACGAACTGGCGCGCCTCGCGCAAGCGATGGTTCTCCGGCGTCCACGGCGGCGATGGATACGCCCTGCGCGTCGCACCGAGGAAAGCGCGGATCAAGCGGTCGCGATACATCGCGTGCAGCGAGAAACGATTGATGTTCACGCCGAGCCCGGCGAGCAGCAGGATGACCGCGAAAATCCAGCCGACGATCACGGTGTCGGTGAACGCATACGACAGCGCCGAATGCTCGAGCTGCGGCGCATGGACGGCGGTGAACGCAGCGACCCAGCGGATCGCGCTGTCGACCAGGTCTGCGATGCCGATCAGAAGCAGCAGCAACAGCAACAGCGCGATCGCATCGAGCAAGCGATCGAGCTTGCGCGGCTGCGGACTGGGGTGCTCCTCCGACGGCGCGGTCCTGCCGGTGACCAGCACGATCCGGGCGACTATGCCGCTTGCCGCAGTGACCACCGTCCAGTAAGGCCAGTCACCCTGTTCGAGCGCGGGCAGCGATCGCATCAGCGCAGGTCCGTAGAGCGCGAGCGCGAACAGTGCGAGCCACGCGACCACCACACGCGCCGCGCGTGCGCCCGCGCGCGACCACCATTCGCGGTCGAAGTCGTTGCTCCATTTGCTGGTTGCGCCGACGAAGATGATTTCGCCCAGTGCAACCGCAGTCACCAATGCGGGTACGACCAGTGTCGCGGCGAGCGGCAGCAACCCGCCCGGCATGTTCGCGAGAGGTCCCGCGGGCGCGAACCACGTGATGATCAGGCTGATGAGGAACCCGCTCATCGCGCCGCACGCGAAGCCGCCGAGGACCGCCGCGACATAGTAGGACACACCGCGCTCGGCAAGCGGCTGGTAGATCACCGCTGCGAATGCAGACAGGAAGGCGTAGAGCGTGGTGAGCAATACGAGCAGGCTAGAGCGTTCGCTGATGCCCATCGCGCGCAAGGGCGAGTAGGGCGCGGCGAGGATCTCGCGCCAATAGAGCGCAGGATGCGCGGAGTTGAGCCACCAGGACCCGGCCGCAAGCGCAACCGCGCCCACGAAGAGCACGACCTGCACCGCCGTGCTCGAGATGAGGAAGTTCCATACGTCTTCGGATCGAAGCTGCACGGTCTGCTGGAGACGCGGTGACAAGCCCGGCACCGGTCGCATAGGATCACGCCCTCCGGCGGTGGCGTGCAGGAGCACCGTCGCGAGGATCATGCAGGCGAGTCCCACGTTCATCGCGCCGCCGGCAATCTGATCGAGGCGGGGGCTTCCCCGGAGCCCGACCGCCACGGCATCGACCAGCGCCGTGAATAGATACGGAAGCAGGAGCACGATCGCGAGCACCGGCAGCCAGATGAGCGCGTTGAGCAAGAGGTTGCGCACATAGGTCGCCATCAACGTCCACGTGTCGAGCGACATCAGCCCGCGTCGCGGTGCGAGGTACGACAGATACTCACGCCACCACGCGACAGGGAGCGCGGGGCCGCCCGTGGGACTTGCGAGCTCGTTTTCGACGTCGGCATAGCCGCCCGGAGTCCGATACGCCCAGGCCGCGAGCAGGCTGCCCAGATAGCCGCCGCCGGAAACGGTGCTCAGGAAATGGAAACGGCTGAGCACACGCACGCGCGCCAGTCCCTGCACCACGCCCAGACAGAAGCTCGCGCTGCGAATGCCGCCGCCGGACAGGCACAGTGCCGAAGTGTTGGCGTCGAAGAACGCCCGCTGCATGATGGCCTCGGTGGGCTGCTCGGGCCCCGGCGAGTCGGGACCCGGGGGCGGCAGGAAGATGCGCGTGGGGCCGTGGACTGCGACGAATTCCTCGGCGAGCACCACACCAGGACGCAATGGCGGGTCCGGTGCAGGCGATGCATCGTGCAACGGATCCGGCATGGGCCTCGACGAGGGACGAGAGGGCTGCGACTTGGCAGACGTCGCCGTGGATTCTAGATGAAGAACGTGCTTTGGCGGAGGATCGCAACGACCTTCCCGCCGAGCGCCACGCACGAAAATCCCGCAATGGCGGCGCTGTGTGGCCTCGGTGTGCTCGAGCCACCGTTGGAAGAGCAATCGGCTGCGCCGCGCACGCGCGCGAACGACGCTGCCTCGATTCCGTTCTGTTCACGCGGGCTGTGCAGCCGACTGTAAGATTCCTCGACGAACGCGAACGTGGCGCGATGCAACTTGTCCATCGTGAGTCGCGGCGAGGGTTCGAGCGCGACCGCAGTCGCGAGGAAGGTCATTCACGGAGCGGCGACGCGACGCCATCGGCGTCGAGCTCATGCAAGCGGAGCAAGCGTGGACGGCTCATTGCACGGCCTGCACGCGATGTGTTGAGTGAAGGCATGAAGCGAACGTTGTCACGCACCAATACGATCGTCGAGACCTCGGTTCCCGCGCGACTCGACGCGTTGTCGTGGTCGCGCTTTCATACGCTGGTGATCGTCGCGCTTGGCATCACCTGGGTGCTCGATGGGCTCGAGGTGACACTCGCCGGAGCGGTGTCGGGCGCGCTCAAGGCGAGTCCGACCCTGCATCTCACCGAGCCGCAGATCGGCATCGCAGCGAGTGCATATCTCGCGGGCGCGGTGATCGGCTCGCTGCTGTTCGGCTGGCTGACCGATCGGTATGGACGCAAGCGATTGTTCTTCGTCACGCTCGGCGTCTACGTCCTCGCCACCGGCGCGACCGCCGTTGCGCCGGATTTCGCGACCTACACGATCGCGCGATGGGTGACCGGCGCGGGCATCGGCGGCGAATACTCGGCGATCAACTCGGCGATCCAGGAGCTCATTCCGGCGCGCTACCGCGGTCGGACCGATCTCGCGGTGAACGGCAGCTTCTGGCTCGGTGCGCTGTTGGGCGCGCTCGGATCGAGCATCCTGCTGCAGCCTGGACGACTTCCCCTCGATGTCGGTTGGCGCATCGCGTTCGGGACTGGCGCCGCGCTCGGCATCGCGATCCTGTTTCTGAGGCGCTTCGTCCCGGAGAGCCCGCGCTGGCTGTTGCTGCATGGCCGTGCCGAGGAAGCCGAGCGCATTGCGCTCGCCATCGCCACACAATCGGGCGCATCGATGCCCGAGTCGTTGCCGCGGTTGCGTTTGCGCATTCGCCGGCGCGCGGTCGATTTCGTCGATCTCGCCGTGACGCTGCTTCGCACCTATCCACGCCGCGCCGTGCTCGGTCTCACACTGATGGCGGCGCAGGCATTCTGCTACAACGCGATCTTCTTCACTTATCCGCTGGTGCTCGGGCGCTTCTACGCCGTTGCTCCGCACGACGTCGGGCTGTATCTCATACCGTTCGCGATCAGCAATTTTCTCGGACCGCTGCTGCTCGGTCGATTGTTCGACACGTGGGGTCGACGACAGATGATCGTGACGACCTACGCGATCTCGGGCTGCCTGCTCGGCCTGACGGCGCTGCTGTTCGTCGAGGGCGTGCTGGGCGCGGCAACGCAAACGTTCGCATGGACGCTCGTGTTCTTCTTCGCATCCGCTGCGGCGAGCTCGGCGTATCTGGTCGTGAGCGAGAGCTTCCCGGTCGAGTTGCGTGCGCTGGCGATCGCGCTGTTCTACGCGCTGGGCACCGGTATCGGCGGCATGGGTGCGCCTTGGCTGTTCGGCGTGCTCATCGGCACCGGCGAGCCGTCCGCGATTGCGAGCGGCTACGCGCTCGGGGCATTGCTGATGATCGCGGCGGCGCTCGTTGCGTTGCGCCTGGGCTTGGCCGCGGAGCGCAAGCCGCTCGAAGAAGTCGCGCGGCCGTTGTCGTGGGTGGAGTGAGTCGGGACATCGTCGCGCCTGTCGTACAAATCGAATGCGACTCGCCTTGGTTGCCCTCAGTTCGACTTGCCGCCAGGCTGGGCGCCCGGTCCGTTTGGCGCCTGGTTGTTCATGAACGGCAGTTGCACGATTTGCTGCGCGAGTGCCAGCAGCGCGCTGGTCGAGAAGGCGAAGCACAGCAGGCCGGCCATGCCGAGCATGCCCTCCAGCAGCCTCCAGCGAATCGGCAGATACCCGGCTCCGAGTGTCGTGTAGTTGACCAGCGCGTGATAGAAGGCGATGGACGCGTTCGGCTGGGCGTTCTGCCACATGAAGAACGTCGCCCACAGCACGACCTCGACGAGGTGAAGCACGACGATTGCGAGGATGGTCACGACGAAAACGGCCACGCGCAAACCTGGCAACTTTGGCGCGGCCCCGAGCATGAGACTGGCGCCCATGCGGACGCTATGGAAGACGCCAACGCCATGAATGATGAGCGTGATGGCCAGCAACGCGCAGCCCCACAGGATCTCATCGACCCGTATGACATAGTCCATGTCACGGCCGAGAAATTCGTACACGCGTCCCTCCAGACCGGTTGCCGCGGATGTCGGCCAGCATTGTTGAGTACGCGAACGACGTTTGTCTACCCGACGCCGAACCGTCTCGAATGGTTGTGAGCAGTTCGATGTGCCGCCGAGCGCGTCCGCCTGCTATTCCACGTCCCGGCGAGCACTTGCAACCCAAACCGTCGGCTTCCTTCGCGCTCGCATTTCCAACAACCGAGCGCAAGATGCGCAGCAGCTGGGCGCCGGGACACAAACGACCAGGATCATCGAATCCCGAACGGCGCTGGCCGTGAAAATCAACGCGCAGTGCTGTCGTGCTGCAGGTACTGATGCACGAATGCGATCGCCATGCTGCCTTCGCCAACCGCCGAGGCGACGCGCTTCACCGGGCTCGCGCGCACATCGCCGCACGCGAAGATCCCGGGAACGCTCGTTTCCAGCAAATAGGGATCGCGCTTGCGCGACCAGCCGGCGTCCTTGGGCACGTCGACGCCGGTGAGCAGGTAGCCGCGACCATCTCGCGCAATCTCCGCGGGCAGCCACTCGGTCTGCGCATCGGCGCCGATGAAGATGAACAATCCGCCGCAATCGCGCTGCTGCACCGTTCCGCTCGGTCGCTCGACCACGTCGATCGCAGTGAGGTGGCCATCGCCGCGGACCGCTGCGACCTCGCTGCGCAGGAGCACCTGCACGTTCCGCTTCGCACGCACCTGCTCGACGAGGTAGTGCGACATGCTTTTTTCCAACGCATCCCCGCGGACGAGCAGCGTGACGCTGCGTGCGTAGTTCGCGAAGAACAGCGCGGCCTGACCCGCGGAGTTTCCCGCTCCGATGAGGCAGAGTTCGAGACCTTGCGTATTGCCCGCCTCGCTGCGTGCCGCTCCGTAGTAGATGCCCTTGCCGATGTATCGATCGAAGCCGTCGATCGCGAGGCGGCGCCACGTGACGCCGGTTGCGAGAATGACCGTCCGCGCGCGCAGCACCTCGCCATCGTCGAGAATCACTTCGCGGGTGGCCGGATCGATCCGCGCGATGTTGCGCGTCACCAGGATTTCCGCGCCCAGACGCTTGGCCTGTTGGAGCGCGCGAATCGCGAGCTCGTCGCCCGATACGCCATTGGGGAAGCCGAGGTAGTTCTCGATTCGCGATGAAGTGCCCGCCTGGCCGCCGGGTGCTTCGCGCTCGACGACCAGCGTGCGAAGGCCCTCGGACGCGCCATACACCGCGGCGGCGAGGCCGGCAGGTCCTCCGCCGACGATGATCGTGTCGTATTCGGCGGAGCGGCCCGATGTCTGCAAGCCGAGGTGCCGGGCGAGCTCGCGCGGTTGCGGTCGCACGAGCGTCGTGCCGTCGGCCATCAGCAGTGCCGGCAAATCCTCCGCTGCGGGACGCGGCGCACGCCAACGCGAGGACGAGTCGGAATCGTCGGGTGTCACCCAGTCGAACGTGAGCTGGTTGCGAGCGAGGAAGCGGCGCAGGTCGTGGCACACGGGATCCCAGCGGTGTCCCATGATCGTCACCTGCGCCTTGGGTGCCTCGGCAGCCAGACCCTGGAGTCCTCCGATGCGCTCGCGTGCGAGCGCACCAATCGACTCCGCGACTTCGGGACATGCGGCCGCCAGCGCGTAGTAGTGCTTCGCATCGATTCGAATGACACGCGAGGGCTCGGCTGCGCGATAGCTGCCGATGAATGGGCCGCCGAGCGCGATCGGAACTTCACCGAAGACCTTGCCGGGCGTGCGCCAGCCGATCGTGCGCTCGATCCCATCGAAGCGCTTGGTGACTTCGATCTTGCCTGCGAGCACGGCGAACAGCGCGCGTTCTTCGCCTTCGTGAACGGCATATTCACCCGCTGCCAGATGCATGTCGGCGGTGCCATTTGCCAAATGCGCGAGGTCGTCGACTGGAACGTTGGAGAAGAGCGGAATGCCTGCCAGTTCTTCCGTCGTTAGCATGTCTGGGTGTCGAGGAAGCGGAGCATCGCGACCGCGATGCCCTCACGTCTACTCGAGGGTGGCGTTCGGGGGCGCGTAGATTAGGCGCACCGCGGCGGTTTGCCAAGACAAGCGATGGCCTGGATGCGCGATGCTCACGGCGTTGGGCGATGCACCACTGTTGGCTGGCGTTGAGCTTCGGGCGGCGGGTTTCGACCCTCAACAGTCACACATGCCTTAGACAAGCAGACAGTCGAGCAAGTTGATGAATGTAGGGCGATCCCTCATTGGATCACCTCGTCCGCGGCAGTTGCGACTGCCGCTTTCCACCCCTTCGCCCTTCATTCAAGACCGGTACGTAATTCCCGCATTGCAATAGTTCGTGGCTCCTTGACTTACATCAACAGCAAAGCCGGGCGCCTAAATCGCAGTGGGGGTAGCATGGTTTTTGTTGTACGCGCGTCCAGCCGGCGCGCGAGATGGGCCGTTGTATGGAACGCCGAGATGCGAGCAACGTGCGTTGAGCGGGCCCTGTTCGCGTTGGCGGGGCATTCTCCCGGTTCGCCTCCCGATGTCATCTGCGCAACAGACCAGTTCGAGGTCGCGACCTCGACGCACCCTAGAGGCAGGGTGTGTCGTAGTCGCGCTCGTCAGTTCCATTGCAATCTGTAGAGGGGCAGCGATGAAGACAACTCTTGCATCAGTCCTGCTTGCGCTGTTCTGTGGGGCCGCCCATGCGACCACACTTACCGTAACCAACACCACCGATAGCGGTCCCGGCAGCCTGCGCAATGCTATTGCAGAGGCGAACTTCGGGGGCGGTCCGAACACGGTGAACATCATCGTGACGGGTACTATCGTGCTGACCAGCGGCAGCATCCAGATTGCCAGCCCCCTCACCATCGTCGGGCCGGGTGCGGACAAGCTGACGATCGACGGTAACGCCAAGAGCAACATCTTCACGGTGTTCGTCACCGATCCGGCATGTCCCGCGCAGGACGGGCCTGACTACCTCGTTTCGATCAGCGGGCTAAGACTCACGAACGGACTGCGCGACGGCCGCAGTGGCGGGGCGATCTTTTCCGAGCACAGCCTGTTGCTTGACGCCGTCCTCATCGACAAGAATGTCGCAGGGATAGGCGGTGGGGCCATGGTTCAGTTTCAGTATCCCGGGCAAACGCTGACGATCACAAATTCGCAATTCCTCAACAACACCGCAAGACCGGTGACAACGAACCCGTCGGTCACTGACTCTGGTGGAGCGCTGCTGCTCGAACAGAAATGCGCGAACACCCGGTTCACGCCGGCCTCGGCGAGCATCTCCAATAGCGTGTTCAGCGGAAACCGCGCCCAACCTACGACACTCAGTGCCATTGGCGGCGCAGTCGGCGCGTTCGCGTACGTGGACTACACCATTTCCGACACGAGGATCGTCGACAATCATGTCGACGTACCGAATCCGCCCTTGGCGGGTCGGCTCTATCGCGGCGGTGGCATTTCGTTTGGGAACGTGAAGTCGGCCACGATCGTACGATCGGAGATTTCCAACAACTCGACGATCGACGCGACATCAGGCGGCGTCACGCAGGGTGGCGGATTGGTGCTGGTCAATGCGGCTCCCGATCTTCAGGCGCCGTCATCGGCAACGGCGGTGAACATCATCAACTCGAAGATTGTGGGTAATGCGGACAGCGCGCTGGGCGGTGGCATCTACGTGTACGGCAATGTAGCGGTCAACGTCGACAGCTCGACTATCAGCAACAACACGGCCCCGACGACTAAGACCGGCGGAATCTTCCTCACGACGGGTCCGACCGCTCCCGCATCCGCGGCCAACGCGGCCCCGCCGACGCTGGCGTTCGCGTCCTCGACAGTCGCCAACAACACCACCTACGACATCGCGACGAGTGTCATACCTGCGCTTGCCGTCTACGCGAGCAATTCGCAGACGGGAACAATCTGTTCGACCTGCAACATTTCCGTAGTCAACGGCCCCGCACCGTTAGTGCCGCAGGTCGGTCTCTGGTGGAACCCGAACGAGTCCGGCAGCGGCTACTCCTTCGACGTGAAGCACAACACGCTCGTCGTCACGATCTACAGCTACACCGGAACCGGCGCGTCGCAGTGGTATCTGTCGTCAGCACCGCTCTCCGCGGATGGTACGACGTTCACCGGTACGCTGGACAAATACGTCAACGGGCAGTGCATCTCCTGTGCGTACCAAGGTCGACCCGCATTGGTAGGCAGCGACGGCAATATCACGGTCAAGTTCAATAGCGCAACGTCGGCGACCGTGACGCTCCCGGGTGGCCGCGTCACGCAGATTCAGCCGCAGGCGTTCTGAACCGGGCCAGCGGGGCGAGGCGTGTCCCACCATCGCCCCGCCTGCCCGCGAGATCCATGTGCAGTACGCGGCGGGCTGCATCTGGTAGCGCGTGGTCCCGCTTGACGCTGAGGCTCTGGCTGTACTCTTGCGGCAACTCCGCTCGGCTCACATGCAGCAAGATCAGCCGCCCGACACTTGCGGCTCGGTTCGGTTCGGCTCACTGACATCCGCAACTGTCCGCATTCCGCACGATTCGCAAGCGACCGGTCATGGCCGGGAAGCGCCCCATCGTGTGGCCGCTCCCGGCCGGGCTAGATCAGACTTCCGTTTGCTCAGCGATCTCGAGAGCGTCGTCAACCTCAATGCCGAGGTACCGCACGGTGCTCTCGAGCTTCGTATGGCCAAGTAGCAGCTGCACGGCCCGCAGATTCCGCGTGCGCCTGTAGATCAGGGTCGGCTTCGTACGCCGGATCGAATGGGTCCCGTACGCGGCGGCATCGAGGCCGATCTCCTTGATCCAGCCGTCGACGATGCGAGCATACTGCCGCGTGCCCAGGTGCGGCGACTCATGCAGTCGGCTCGGGAACAGGTAGTCGTCCGAGCGCAGCGCCGCCGACCTGATCCATGCTTCGAGGGCATCTCGCGTCGAAGCCGTGATCTCGAACTGAACCGGCCGTTGCGTCTTCTGCTGCTGCACAATTGCGCGTGAGGCGACCCGATCGCCATGACACACGTCCC
>DATKLH010000580.1:0-3102 GCA_035542515.1 Casimicrobiaceae bacterium | reverse complement strand
AGGGCGTAATCGCGCTCGAAAACAGCTTCAACCGCGTGGGACTCGACCACGTCGTGCTGGTCAAGGTCGCGAGCACCGCGGTGGTCACCGCAATGCTCGGCGGCACGCGCGATGAGGTCATCAACGCCGTATCCAATGCGTGGATCGACGGCCAGTCGCTGCGCACCTACCGTCACGCGCCGAACACGGGCTCGCGCAAGTCCTGGGCGGCCGGGGACGCGACCAGCCGTGCCGTGCGGCTCGCGCTCTTCTCGCTCAAGGGCGAGATGGGCATCCCGAGCGTCCTGACCGCCAGGACCTGGGGCTTCTACGACGTGCTGTTCAAGGGCAATCCCTTCACGTTCCAGCGCCCGTACGGCAGCTACGTGATGGAGAACGTGCTGTTCAAGATCAGCTTTCCCGCCGAGTTCCACGCGCAGACCGCCGCGGAGTGCGCGATGCAGCTCCATCCTCTGGTGAAGGACCGCATCGCCGACATCGACAAGGTGACCATCCGCACGCACGAATCGGCGATCCGCATCATCGACAAGAAGGGGCCGCTCGACAATCCGGCCGACCGCGATCACTGCATCCAGTACATGGTCGCGGTGCCGCTGATCTTCGGCCACCTCACCGCTGCCGACTACGAGGACGACGTTGCCGCCGACCCGCGCATCGATGCGCTGCGCGAGAAGATCGTGTGCGTCGAGGACAAGCGCTTCACCAAGGATTACCTCGATGCGGACAAGCGCTCGATCGCCAACGGCATCACGGTCGAATTCCGCGACGGCAGCAAGACGCGGGAAATCGTCGTCGAGTATCCGATCGGGCATCGTCGGCGCCGCAAGGAAGGCGTCCCGCTGCTGATCGAGAAATTCCGCACCAACCTCGCGCGTCGCTTCGCGGCCAAGCAGCAGCAGGCGATCCTCGACGTGGCGCTCGACGGCAAGCGCCTGGCAAGCATGCCCGTGCACCAGTTCGTGGATCTGATGGTGGTGCCCTGAATGAACCCGGCGCGCGCCGGCGCCGGATTCCGGTGCGCGAGGGGACTAAACTAAGCGTCCGGGCGCCCGGAGGGCGCACATTTTCCGCCAACACCGCGGCAGCCGATCATTCCGACGAGCCGCGTCTTCGAGGAAACTGCATGAAAGCATGGTTCGCGTTGTCGCTGATGGTTGTGGCCATGTCGGTCCACGCGCAGGACTTCCCCAAGCTCAAGCCCGGGCTGTGGCGCATCGAGCGGCTGCAGAACCAGCCTGCCAACGCGAACTCGCCGGTCAACCGGACCGAGTTCTGCACCGACGAAGCGCTGCAGAAGGAAATGCTCGACATGGGCCAGGGGATCATGAAGGGCATGTGCAGCAAGCACGAGTTCAAGATCACCGGCAACAAGGGCGTCGGCGAGTCGGTCTGCGACATGGGCGGGACCAAGATGATCTCGCGCAGCACCATGACCATCAACGGCAGCACCGGCTATCGCACCGAAGTCCGCACCACCTTCGATCCGCCGATGAACGGCATGAAGGAAAGCATTTCGGTGATCGAGGCGAAATACGTCGACGCATGCAAGCCGGGTCAGAAGCCTGGCGACATGACGCTGCCCAACGGCCAGACCATGAACATGCGCGACATGATGGGCGCGGGAAAAGCGGCGCCGAAGTGACCCGACGAGAACGCGTTCTTGGCCCTTGGTTCTTGTTTGGCAGCGTGCCCAGAGCGGCACTCGTCGATGCGTGACTCGACTTCAGTCGACCAAGATCGCAACACCACCGTCCCATCGCTGTCCCTCTAACGACCAAGAACGTTCCTGCCCTAGCGGAGTTTTCACCATGCCCCACAATCTCTTCGAGTCCCTCCGCAGCTTCACGCTTCAGAGCGGCACATCGGGCAGGTTCTATTCGCTCCCCGCTCTCGAGGCCGCCGGTGTGGGGAAGATCTCGCGCCTGCCGGTGTCGATCCGCATCGTGCTGGAGAGCGTGCTGCGCAATTGCGATGGCAAGAAGGTCACCGAGGAGCACGTGCGACAGCTCGCCAACTGGCGGCCGGGCGCCGCGCGGATCGACGAGATCCCCTTCGTCGTGGCGCGCGTGGTCCTGCAGGACTTCACCGGCGTGCCGCTGCTGTGCGATCTCGCGGCGATGCGCAACGTCGCGAGCGAACTGAACCGCGATCCGAAGGTGATCGAGCCGCTGGTGCCGGTCGACCTGGTGGTCGACCACTCGGTGATGATCGACTACTACGGCACGCGCAACGCGCTCGATCTGAACATGAAGCTCGAATTCGAGCGCAACGCCGAGCGCTATCAGTTCATGAAGTGGGGCATGCAGGCGTTCGACACCTTCAAGGTCGTGCCGCCCGGCATCGGCATCGTTCACCAGGTGAACCTCGAATATCTCGCGCGCGGCGTGCATCAGAAGGACGGCGTCTACTATCCCGACACGCTCGTCGGCACCGACAGCCACACCACGATGATCAACGGTATCGGCGTGGTCGGCTGGGGTGTGGGGGGCATCGAGGCCGAAGCCGGCATGCTCGGGCAGCCGGTGTATTTCCTGACGCCGGACGTGGTTGGCGTCGAGCTCAAGGGCGCGCTGCCCGAAGGCACCACGGCAACCGACCTCGTGCTGACGGTCACCGAGATGCTGCGCAAGGAAAAGGTGGTCGGCAAGTTTGTCGAGTTCTACGGCGAAGGAACCGCGTCGCTTTCCGTTCCCGATCGCGCCACCATCGGCAACATGGCGCCGGAATACGGCGCGACGATGGGCTTCTTCCCGGTCGACGCTGCGACGGTCGACTACCTGCGCGCGACCACGAAAGGAATCTCCGCGCTGCGCGGCGCATGCGGTTTCCATCCGGCGAGCTGGCGCACGTGCTCCTCGGTCACCTTCTTGCCGTCGCAGTTGCGCAACACGGACTCGAGCACGATGCGAATCGAAACAGGCAGTCGCGCGATCTTACCGATGCCTGCCTGCTCCAGCGCCTGCAGCGAATAGAATTTTCCGCTCTTGCCTGCGGCGGGCTTGAACTCGCGCAGCGAGTTGAACAGGTTGTGGGCCATGTGGTTTTCCTAGCGAGTGGGTTTCATTGCTGGGGGCGATCGTGGATGTTGAACTTCATGCCGTT
>DATKLH010000579.1:0-5278 GCA_035542515.1 Casimicrobiaceae bacterium | reverse complement strand
CGGAGTCGGGCGTGAAGGCGTCGATGAACGTCCGTGTCGCGGGGTCGCTCGCGAGCGTCTGCGTCTGCGGCAGCGAGATGTGGTGGTAAGTCGACGGCAGCGTCACGTTGTGCACGACGGCTGATCCGGTCGCGACGTAGGGGTCCTCGCCGAACAGGTCGCCGGCGATCGGATCGCCAGGAATCCGAAACCCGACGAACTCGGCGACCGAGTCCGGGATCTTGCGCAACAGCCCAAGCATGGTCCACTGTCCCAGCACGAATCGGGCCAGCTTGCCGGTCGCGAGAGCGGCGGCGTAGCCTACCTGCAATCCGACGACCGGGCGCATCGCGCCTGTAAGCGGATCGCGAATGCTGGTTCGCGGCAGCGGCTGGCCGCTGACCGGGTCGATGACCGCCAGCTCGCGGGAGAAGCGGCCGGCGAGCTCGTGAAGTACGCGCACGACCAGCATTCCGCCCTGGCTATGGCCGATCAGGATCGGCATCGTCCCGTCGTGCTCGTAGTGCCACGCAATGGCGCCCGCAAGCTCCGCGCTCGATTGGAAACTGCTGTACGAAAAGCCCCCTTCGCGCGGGTTGCGGATGCGCTCCGACGGGTAGCCCATGGCGATCAGGAAGCGCGCGAAGGGCTCCATGGTCATGATCGGCACGCTGCCCTGGATCAGGATCATGCGTGGCGTCGGACCGAGCGCGAGCGTCTGGCGGACCTGCGATGGCGTGATGCGCTCGCAGTCGAGCGCCACGATGCGTTGCGCGAGCGCCGGCTCGATGCGCGGCTGCGCGCCGACGGCGAGCGGAATAAGCGCGAATGCAGTGCAACCGACAACGAGTGCTGCGACGATGCGCGCACGAGGCCGCTGCATGGGTCGCATGCAACCCGAAGGGCTGCGCCTACTGCGTGCGGGTGGACAAGCGCGGGACGAAGCGCCCGGTCTGCTCCATGTATCGCACATAGCTTTCGCCGTGCATTTGCGCAAGATGCGTTTCCTCGTTGCGCGCCTTGAGGTTCATCAGCGTCAGGTGCACCGCCGCGATGATGCCCATCGCCCATGTCGGTACGATGATCAGCGAGCAGACCATGAGCAGCATGCTGAGCGCGTAGATCGGATGGCGAACGCGCGCGAACAGGCCGTCGGTGATCAATGCGGTCTTGCGGGCGCCGACGTCCATGCGCCAGTCGTCGCCCATGCGCAGCCAGCAAATTACGGTCAGTGCGAGCGCGGCGACGGCAAGCGCGGCCGCGATCCCTCGGGCGGTTGCGTACGCTTCGTTGTCGCGAGCAAACGAAGGCAGCGCCAGCAACGCCTGGGTCGAATTCAGCGCGCGCACCGGAAGCACCACCCACAGGCTCACCAGCGGCGCCCAGATCAGCCACATGAATCGTTCGCGTCGCTGCTCGGGGACGATGCCCACGGGCCTGCGGTTGCGCCTGCGCACGCGCACGACCATCGCCGCGACGCCGAGCCAGTAGGCCCACACGGTCGTGATCAGGATGCAGAGCGGAACGTCGCGCATCGAAGCTGCGGCGCGAGCGTTCGCGCCGCGTTGAGGAACCGATAGGAGTGCAGCCTGCCAGGGCTCGGCAGGTTGCGCGCAGAGAGCGACCGACCCCCGGCTTGGAATGCCGCACACGCGGCCGGACGCTCACCGGCCGCGCGCACGGAGAGGCTCACATCCGCTCAATGATGGCGGCGATGCCCTGGCCGCCGCCGATGCACATCGTGATCAGCCCATAGCGCTTGCCGGTGCGTTGTAATTCGTACATGGCCTTGACTGTCAAAATGCAACCGGTCGCGCCGATCGGGTGACCCAGCGCCACGGCGCCGCCGTTGGGATTGACCTTCGCCGGATCGAGGCCGAGCTCTTGCGTGACGCCAAGCGCCTGCGAGGCGAATGCTTCGTTGGACTCGATGACGTCGATATCCTTGAGCGAAAGTTCCGCCTTGGCGAGCGCATTTTTCACTGCGCTGACCGGGCCCAGGCCCATGATCTTCGGATCGATGCCGGCGTGTCCGTACGACACCAGGCGCGCCATCGGCTTGAGCCCCTTGCGTTGCGCCGCGGAAGCTTCCATGAGCACCACCGCCGCAGCCGCATCGTTGATGCCGGATGCGTTACCCGCGGTCACGGTCCCGTTTTCCTTCTGGAACACCGCCTTGAGCTTCGCGAGGCCTTCCATGGTGACGTCGGCGCGCACGTGCTCGTCGGTGTCGAACAGCGTGCTGCCTTTCTTGGACTTGAGCTCGATGGGCAGGATCTGATCCTTGAAATGACCGGCCTGTTGCGCGGCGCTCGCGCGACGATGGCTTTCCACCGAGAACTGGTCCTGCTTCTCGCGTGACAGCGAGCAGCGCGAGGCGACTGCTTCGGCAGTCACGCCCATGTGCACGGTATCGAACGGATCGGTCAGTGCACCGACCATCATGTCGAACACCTTGGCGTCGCCCATGCGGGCGCCCCAGCGTTGCGTGGTGTTCACATAGCCGCCGCGACTCATGCTTTCCGCGCCGCCCGCGACCGCTGCATCGGTGTCGCCGAGCAGGATGTACTGCCATGCGCTCACGATCGCCTGCATGCCGCTGCCGCACAGGCGGTTCACGGTCAGTGCGCCGCTGGTATTGGGCAGCCCGCCGTTGAGCGCCACCACGCGCGACAGGTACATGTCCTTGGGCTCGGTGTGGATCACGTTGCCGAAGATGCATTGCCCGATCTCGCCTGGATCGGCTTTGGCGCGCGCCAGCGCCTCGCGCACCACGCGGGCGCCGAGGTCGGTGGGCGGGAAGTCCTTGAGGCTGCCACCGTAATCGCCGATCGCAGTCCGTACGCCGCTCAATATGACCACTTCCCGTTTGCTCATGGCGATCTCCTTCGTGTTGAACCCGGTCATTCTACGCCTGCGCTCCGGTGCGCGGCGGCGTTGCGACCAGGTTGTCCAAAGGCACTCTGCGGCTTCTTGCGCAGCGCGTGCGGCTGGCGCATTCTTGAGCGATTCGGTTGGTTTTCCAGGATGAGTCATCAAGATGAGCGAATCGAAGTGGAAGCATTACGGTGTGCGCGTCATTCCGTCCGACAAGCTGGACACCAACACCGCGCAGACGCCCGGGATGAATCGCGCGGCGGCCATCAACTTCGCCCGCGTGGGTGCCGAAAAGCTGTGGGCCGGGACGGTGACCATCCATCCCAAGGCCAAGACCGGCGCACACCATCATGGCCCGGTGGAGAGCGTCATCTACGTGGTCAGCGGTCGTGCGCGGATGCGCTGGGGTGATCGCCTGGAATTCGTTGCGGAGGCCGGACCCGGCGATTTCATCTACGTCCCGCCTTACGTCCCGCATCAGGAGATCAATGCGAGCGAAGGCGAGCCACTGTCATGCGTGCTCGTGCGCAGCGGCCAGGAGCCGGTGGTCGTCAACCTGGACCTGCCCAATGTCGAGGCCAATCCCGAGCACGTCGAGTGGGTGGACAACATCCACCCGCCGTCGGGCGCCGGCGATGGGCGATAGGGCGATGGGCGATAGGCGATAGGCGATAGGCGATAGGCGATAGGCGATGGGCGATGGGCGATGGGCGATGGGCGATGGGCGATAGTGCGGCCATCATCAACGACCAACCATCAACGATCAACGATCAACGATCAACCATCAACCATCAACCATCAACCGCTTCGCGCGACCGCCTTGCCCCGGCGTGGTTGCGACGCAACCCGCGCTTCGGCGGCGTTGCGAACCGTGTCCGAAGCCTTCATGTTCTCGCGCTCTCGTGTGTTGCGCAGCGCATGCAGTTCCCTGCCGAGATACTGCGCGATGGCACGCATGCCGAACCTGCCGGCGACGGCTTCCGCTTCGCTGTTGTAATTGGTGTTGGTGTTGACGTCGTAGGTGTACGCATTGCCGGCGCGGTCGGTGATGAACTCGATGCCCGCGATCCCGATGCCGTTGTCCGCGATGAACCTGCGATAACGCTCCACCAGCGGATGGCGAAAGCCTTCGAGGATGCGAAAACGCGGCGCGGCTGGCGCGGCGGGCGTTGCACCGACGGGACAGAATGCATCGCCGACCTGGCACGCGTCAGCCGGGCACAGCTCGAAGCCCAGTGAAGTGTCCACTCGCACGGCGTAGAGGAATTCGCCGCCGACGAATTCAACGCGCGTGATGAACGGCTCCGGCGCCTCGATGTATTCCTGGATCAGCGTGATGCCGTCCACGGACGGCTCGAAGGCCTCGCTGCGCACGTAGTCCTCGAGCGCCTGCACGGTGTTGAACAGGCGCACGCCAAGTCCCTTGCCCGCGCGGTTGTGCTTGGTGATGAACCGCCCTCGCATCCGACGGGCCGCTGCGACCATGTCGTCGGCGCTCACAGCAGCGATAGTGTGCGGCGTGCGGATGCCGTACTTCGCGAGCGCCGTGTACTGGGCGATCTTGGAAATCTCGAGCTGCAGGGCGCGGCCGTCGTTGATCACGCGAGCGTCATGGGCTTGCAGCCAGGCAAGCAAGGCAGCGGTCAACTCCGGTGCGTAGCGATGGCCGCGCGTGTGCGAAGACGCGCTCATCCGGTTGTAGAACACGCCGGCCGGAGGAGCCGTACCGAGGTCGACCGCTCCTTCGTGCACGAACCATTCCTCGAACGGCAGGTCGAGTTCGTCGAAGGCTGCCCGCAACGGTTGCACCCATGCGTCGTTCTCGTGGATCACATAGATCTTCGACATCGCACACCCCCACTTCGGGCGGCCCAAGCGCCTTGATGGAAATGTAGGGGCGTCACGGAACCAACGGAAAGAACCGTTGCTTACAAGCTTGTTCCGCGATGGCGGGGCGCGGTCGCGGAAGACCATGACCGCATTGCGGGGACTGTGGCTCAGGCGGGAATGGCGTCCCGTTGCGGCCTGGTGCCGCGGCTGCCAGCGCCGTAGAGCGACGCATTCACGTCCTTGAAGGCGAGAATTGCGCCCATGCGCTGATCGCCGTCCGCGTCGAAGCCGCATTCGCCCATGAACTGGCGCGGGTTGCGGAACGTGCCGAACAGCATGTCCCACCACGTGAGGTCCGCGAAGTTGTAGTAGTGCAATCCCAGCCGGTGGTGCACGCAGTGCGCCTCGGGCCGCTGCAGCACGTACCCGATCCATTGCGGCGTCCGCACGTTCCAGTGCTGGAAGTAGCCATTGAACGCGATCAGATAGCCGACCAGCGCAGCAGCGACCGGATCGAGGCCGAGCACGATCACGGTGATGAACAACTGCAGCGCGATCTGCACCAGCATCTCGACGGGGTGGAACAGGACCG
>DATKLH010000578.1:0-10059 GCA_035542515.1 Casimicrobiaceae bacterium | reverse complement strand
GGCGCGATATCGAGTACGATGGCGCCGCCGCCGCGCGCCTGGATCAGCTCACCGGCACTGTCGCACCCATTCGCAGCGCGACACGTTGGTATGGATCGTGTAACCCGTCCGGTCGTTTCATCGACGATCGCACGTCGTGGTCACCGGTGCGGTGCGTGAGCTGCACGACGCGAGGCTCGCGTACCCGTCGCAGTCGTCCTGGAGAACCGGTGTTGAAGTCCTTCCTCCGCTTCGCAACGAGCCTGTTGCTCGCCGCGTGCATCACCCTGGTCGCGTGGACGGTTGGCGCGCAAACGTCCACTGGCGATAGTGCGCGCGTGATCGTCAAATTGAAATCGACTTCGGCGCTGCTGAGCGCGAAGGCTGCCGCGGGAACATCGGCGCAGGGCGAGCGCGCCAAGGCGCTTGGGGCGAAGATCGGCCTCGCGACCACCGCCGGCGCGGCGATCGCCGACGACACGCAGGTCGTGTTTGCAAGCGGTATTTCGTCGCATGACCTCGCGCAGCGCTTGCAGGCGCAGGACGACGTCGAATACGCCGTGCCGGACGAACGTCGCTACATTCTCGCCGCGCCCAACGATCCCCTCTATGCGGCAGGGGTTCCGGGCAACGGGCCCGCGGTCGGCCAGTGGTACCTCCGCAAGCCCGATGCGGCGGTGGCGTCGTCGATCGACATCGAGACCGCGTGGTCGGTCACGACGGGGAACCCCGGTGTTGTCGTCGCCGTGCTCGACACAGGCGTTCGGTTCGAACATCCCGATCTGCTCGCGGTCGCGGCCGGCGGCAACCTGCTGCCGGGGTACGACATGATCACCAACGCGTCGACGGCAAACGATGGCGATGGACGTGATGCCGATGCGTCGGATCCGGGAGACTGGGTCACCGCGGCGGAGATCGCGCAAAGCGGCGGGCCGTTTGCGCAGTGCGCCACCAGTGCTCACAACAGCTCCTGGCACGGGAGCCAAACATCCGGGTTGATCGCGGCGCTCGCCAACAACGGCATCGGCATGGCCGGTGCCGCGCCGCATGTGCGAATACTGCCGGTACGGGTGCTTGGCAAATGCGGCGGCTTCGATTCCGACATCATCGCCGGCATGCGCTGGGCCGCAGGCATCAGCGTGCCGGGTGTTCCGTCCAATGCCAATCGCGCGCAGGTGATCAACATGAGCCTGGGCGCAAGCGGATCGTGCAGCCAGGCGTATCGCGACGCCATCGCGCAGATCACCTCGCTGGGCACGGTCATCGTGGCCTCGGCAGGCAACTCCGCGGGTCACAGCGTCGGTTCGCCGGCCAATTGCGACGGCGTCATCGCGGTGGCGGCATTGCGGCACGTAGGCACCAAGGTCGGCTTCTCCGATCTCGGCAGCCCGATCGCAATCAGTGCACCCGGCGGCAACTGCATCAACGTCACGGCCGGCTCGGCGTGCCTGTATCCGATTCTCACGACTTCCAACTCGGGGCCCACGACACCTGCCGGATCGATCTGGACCGACAGCTTCAATCCATCGCTCGGCACGAGCTTTTCCGCTCCGCTGGTATCGGCGACCGCTGCGCTCGTAATGTCGGTGCAACCTTCGCTTACGCCGCTGCAGGTGCGCTTGCTCCTGCAGCAAACGGCGCGAGCGTTCCCGTACACGCCGGTCAACGCGGTGGATGGCACGCCGGTGCCGTTGTGTACCGCGCCGCAATTCGACACGACCGGCAACCCGATCGATCAGCTCGAGTGCAACTGCACGATCGACACCTGCGGCGCGGGCATGCTCGACGCGGGCGCCGCCGTGCTCGGTGCACAGAACGGCCTCGCGACCGCCGCTCTGCGGGCCGAGGGTCTCTGGTGGGCGTCGCCGGGGGGAAGCGAGTCGGGCTGGGGACTCAACGTCGTGCAACAGGGCAACGTGATCTTCGCGACGTGGTTCACGTACGACGTGGACGGCAAGCCCTGGTGGTTGTCGATGACTGCCGTCAAGACCGCATCCAATCCGGACGCGTATGCGGGACAACTGTTCCAGAGCCGCGGACCCGGCTTCAACGCAGTGCCCTTCGATGCGAACCAGGTGACGCGCACCACGGTCGGGCTTGCAACGCTCACGTTCAACGACTTCGACCGCGCGACGTTCGCCTACACCGTGAACGGCGTCACGCAGAGCAAGTCGATCACGCGACAGGCGTTCGGTCCGCTGCCCAAATGCGCGTACGGGACGCAACCCGACTTCGCCAGCGCCGCGAACTATCAGGACCTGTGGTGGGCGGCCTCCGGACTCGAGTCCGGATGGGGCGTCAACATCACCCAGCAGGGGGACGTGATCTTCGCGACATGGTTCACCTACGACGTCGACGGCGCCCCGCTCTGGCTGTCGACCACGACGCGCAAGACCGGAACGGGCGTCTACGGCGGCGACCTGGTCCAGACCAGCGGGCCGCCGTTCAGTGCGAATCCGTTCAGTCCTGCGCTGGTGACACGCAATACGGTGGGCAGTGCCACATTCGCCTTCGCCAATGGCAATGCAGGGACGTTCACCTACACGCTGCGGGGCTTCACTCAGTCCAAAGCGATAGCGCGGCAGCTCTTCGCGCCACCGGCAGGTACGCTATGCCAGTGACCCGCCGCGGCGACGATGAGCGGTCGCCGCGCCGGCACGAAGGCGACCACTGCGAGCAGCACGAGAACGGGCCAACGCGGCGACCCACGAGGGTCTTGGGTATCGAGGACGAGGATCGTGAACTTCCTCGCGCATGCGTTTCTCGCACCGGCATCGGATGAAGCGCTGGTCGGCGCGTTCCTGGGCGATTTCGTCAAGGGACCGCTGGCGAACCGCTTCGCGCCGCCGCTCGAGCACGCAATCTCGCTCCATCGCAGCATCGACGCCTTCACCGACGCGCACCCGCTCACCTTGCGCAGCCGGCGGCGCATCAGCCCGCTGCGTCGTCGCTACGCGGGAATCCTGATCGATGTGTTCTACGACCATGTGCTCGCACGCACGTGGTCCGAGTACAGCGACGAGGCGCTGGCGCAATTCGCGCAGCGCGTCTATCGCACCATGCTGCGCGAGCATCCGCGTCTGCCGCCGCGGCTGCAGCGCATGCTGACGCTGATGGTCGAGGAGGATTGGCTCACCCATTATCGCGATCCGGCTGCCATCGAACGGGCGCTCCAGCGCATCGCGCGCAGGCTGAGCCGACCCAATCCCATCGCCGACGCGATCGTCGAGCTGTCGGACAACCGGTGCGGGTTCGAAGAGGACTTTCGCGCGTTCTTTCCGCAGCTCATCGCGCACGCGAGCGCGAAGTCGGCCGCGCGCTAGGACGCCGGGCTCACGACATGCCGACGGCCACGAAATGGGGGTTCTCGAACCCCGGCTTGCCGTAGCGCAGCTCGCTGCCATCGACGCTCGTTACGCGACCGCCTGCGGCGTTGACGATCGCGTGACCTGCCGCGATGTCCCATTCCATGGTGCGGCCCAGCCTGGGATAGAGGTCGGCCTCTCCGGCTGCGATGAGCGCCAGCTTGAGCGACGATCCCGCGCTGCTTACCGAGGCCACGCGCCGATCCGCGAGAAATCGGTCGAGCGCGGCCTCGTCGTTGTGCGAGCGACTCGCGACGACGGTGAAGCCCGCGGACGGACACGAGCGGCAACGTATGTCGCGACGCACGCCGTCCTGCTCCACGAACGCGCCGAGCGCTTCGGCACCGGCATACAGCCGGTCGAGCGCCGGCGCATAGACCACGCCCAGCACCGGACGCTGATGCTCGATGAGCGCGATGTTGACGGTGAACTCGCCGTTGCGGCTCACGAATTCGCGGGTGCCATCGAGCGGATCCACCAGCCAGAATCGGTCGCCGACCTGCGGCACGCGGCCCGCCGCGACCTGCTCTTCGGCGACCACCGGCGTCTGCGGCTCGATCTGCCTCAGGCCCGCGAGGATGATCGACTCGGCGCGCTCGTCCGCGGCGGTGACCGGCGAGGCATCGGCCTTGTCGCGAACCTCGAACGCGGTGGCGTAGACCTCCATGATCGCCGCACCGGCGCTGCGGGCCAGGCGGACGACTTGGTCGAGGAGCGCGGATCGGTCCATGGACGATGCGATGGTTCAATGGACCCAGCGAGGCTGTGCCCGGAGCGACGATAATATCGCGCCGGTGTCGCGGTCGCCGCAAGGCCGCGCCGATCGCCCACCCATCCCCGCTCCGCATGACCCGACTCCTCACGCACCTGCAACGCCTCGAAGCCGAGAGCATCCACATCCTGCGCGAGGTGGTGGCCGAGACCGAGAAGCCGGTCATGCTCTACTCGATCGGCAAGGACAGCTCGGTGATGCTGCACCTGGCGCGCAAGGCGTTCTATCCGGCGTCGCCGCCGTTTCCGCTTCTGCACGTCGACACGACGTGGAAGTTCCGCGCGATGTACGAGATGCGCGAACGCGTGGCGCGCGAGTCGGGCCTGCAGATGCTCGTCTACCGCAATCCGGACGCGCTTGCGCAAGGCATCAACCCGTTCACGCACGGCTCGGCGGTGCACACCGACATCTGGAAGACGCAGGGACTCAAGCAGGCGCTCGAGCACTACGGGTTCGACGCCGCGTTCGGCGGGGCGCGTCGCGACGAGGAGCGCTCGCGCGCGAAGGAGCGCATCTTCTCGTTCCGCTCCGCGCAGCATCGCTGGGATCCGCGCAACCAGCGTCCCGAGCTCTGGCGTTTGTACAACGCGCGCAAGCACACGGGCGAGTCGATCCGCGTGTTCCCCTTGTCGAACTGGACCGAGCTGGATGTGTGGCAGTACATCTACGTGGAGCGCATTCCGATCGTGTCGCTCTATCTCGCGGACCGGCGGCCGGTGGTCGAGCGTGACGGCGCGCTGATCCTGGTCGACGACGACCGCATGCCGCTGCGCCCAGGCGAGCAGCCGCAGATGCGCAGCGTCCGCTTTCGCACGCTGGGCTGTTATCCGCTCACCGGTGCGATCGAATCGCAGGCGACGACGTTGCCCCAGGTCATCCAGGAGATGCTGCTGGCGACCACCTCCGAGCGACAGGGACGCGTCATCGACTTCGACTCCGCCGGATCGATGGAGAAGAAGAAGCAGGAGGGCTACTTCTGATGACCGATCCGCTCACCCGGCCCGAGCCCGACATCGCGGGCTACCTGCGGGCGCAGGAAGGCAAGACACTGTTGCGCTTCATCACCTGCGGCAGCGTCGACGACGGCAAGAGCACGCTCATCGGGCGCCTGCTGCACGAATCGAAGATGATCTTCGAGGATCAGCTCGCCGCGCTGGTCGCCGATTCGCGCAAGATCGGCACGCGCGGCGACGACATCGACTACGCACTCCTGCTCGATGGCCTTGCCGCCGAGCGGGAGCAGGGCATCACCATCGATGTCGCGTACCGCTTCTTCGCCACCGACCGACGCAAATACATCGTCGCCGACACGCCCGGTCACGAGCAGTACACGCGCAACATGATCACCGGGGCGTCGACCGCGGATCTTGCCGTGATCCTGATCGATGCCCGCAAGGGTGTGCTGACCCAGACGCGTCGGCATAGCTATCTGGTCGGCCTCATCGGCATCCGCCACGTCGTCCTGGCGGTCAACAAGATGGACCTGGTCGACTACGCCGAGGAGACTTACGCGCGCATTGTCGAGGACTACCGTGCGTTTGCGCAGCGCATCGGCCTGCCCGACGTCGCCGTGGTTCCGATCGCCGCCGTGCATGGTGACAACATCGTCACGCGCAGCGCGAAGACGCCGTGGTACCAGGGGCCTACGCTCCTGCAACTGCTCGAAAGCGTCGAGATCGACGAGGCGAGGGTGCAGCGGCAGCCATTCCGCATGCCGGTGCAGTGGGTCAATCGTCGCAACGCCGACTTTCGCGGCTTCGCCGGGACGGTGGCCTCGGGCGTGGTGCGCAACGGCGATCGCGTCCGCGTGCTGCCGTCGGGACGCGACAGCCGCGTTGCACGCATCGTCACCGGCGACGGCGACGTGGACCGCGCCATTGCCAATCAGTCGATCACCCTCACGCTCGAAGACGAGATCGACGTCGCGCGCGGCGATGTCATCGCCCCGCCCGACGACGCGCCCGAGGTGGCCGACCAGTTCGAGGCGACGGTGGTGTGGATGCACGAGCAGCCGATGCTGCGCGGCCGCTCCTACCTGATGAAGATTGCCACCAACACGGTTACGGCGACCGTCGCGCCGCTCAAGCACAAGGTCAACGTGAACACGCTCGAGCACGTCGCCGCGACCAAGCTCGAGCTCAACGAGATCGGCGTGGTGGATCTCGAGCTGGACCGCCCGGTCCCGTTCGAGCCCTACGAGGTGAACCGCGACCTCGGCGGCTTCATCCTGATCGACCGGCTGACCAACAACACGGTCGGTGCAGGGATGCTGCGCTTCGCGCTGCGTCGCTCGCAGAATGTCCACTGGCAGGCAATCGACATCGACAAGGCCGCGCATGCGCGCATCAAGGGGCAAAAGCCGTGCGTGGTGTGGCTCACGGGCTTGTCGGGTGCCGGCAAGTCGACCATCGGCAACCTGCTCGAGAAGCGCCTGTACGCGCTGGGCCGCCACACCTACATGCTCGATGGCGACAACGTGCGGCACGGCCTGAACAAGGACCTCGGCTTCACGGAAGCGGATCGCGTGGAGAACATCCGGCGCGTCGCGGAGGTCGCGAAGCTGATGGTCGACGCGGGGCTCATCGTGATCACCGCGTTCATATCGCCGTTTCGCAACGAGCGCCAGACGGCACGCGCGCTGGTGCAGCAGGGCGAATTCATCGAGGTCTTCGTCGACGCTCCGCTCGAGGTGGCCGAGCAACGCGATCCCAAGGGCCTTTATCGCAAGGCGCGCAGCGGCCAGCTCAAGAACTTCACCGGCATCGACGCGCCGTACGAAGCGCCCGAGCGCCCCGAGATCCGCCTCGACACCGCGGGCCAGACGCCCGAGCAAGCCGTCGATCGGCTGATGGCGGTGCTGCGCGAGCGACGCATTATCGTTTAGCCCACCATCTCGGCCTGCTGGCCGTTGCATGGCACGACAACGGTAACAATTACCGGCGCTCGACCGAGATTCCGCCGTTCGCGCACGCGATGCTCATGGCATACTAGCGCGCGTTTTTTGGCTCGCACGCCGGTCACGATGTATCGCTTCTCTCCGTGGGTCGTCCTCGTCGCGCTGGTCGTCGCGACGTGGACGCACGACGTCCTCGCCGCCAAGAAGACCGTGTGCACCATCACGGTCAACTCCGCGGACGAAAAGGATCTGCTTCAGCGCCGCCTTCCGTCCGACCAATATCGGTTCGTCGAGCTGGTCGAGCGCGGTCGCCCCGACTGGCTCGCGCGCGCCTGCCGCCAGGGCGTGCGCTGTGACGTGCTCGTCGTCTCGGGCCACTTCGACGGCGGCACCGACTTCTATTCGGACCGGCTCGATGTACGCGAATCGCTGTCGGTGGACGAGATGGAGAAGGCCTCCTGCAGCCAGTCGTGCCCGGGGGTGTTCGCCCAGCTCAAGGAGGTTTACCTCTTCGGTTGCAACACGCTGAACGGCGATGCGATGCGGAGCACCAGCGCGGCGGTCGGACGCAGCCTCTTGCGCGCCGGTCACGCACCCGCCGAAGTCGCCGAGCTCGAGCGTGCGCTCAATGCTCGCTATGGCGAAAGCAATCGCGATCGCATGCGGCAGATCTTCAAGGACGTTCCGCTGATCTACGGCTTCTCGTCCAAGGCGCCGCTCGGACCATCCGCGGCCAATGTGCTCGAGCGCTACTTCCAGGCGGGCGGCAGCGTGGATTTCGGTAGCGGACGTCCGAGCGCGAAGTTGCTCTCGCTTTTTGCGCCAGTATCGATGACGGCCACCGCCGGAATGACCGATGCGGATCCCAACATCGCGTTTCGTCGCGACGTGTGTCGCCTCGAGGACCAGCGCGTTACTGCCGCAGGCAAGGTCGACTTCGTGCACGACGTGCTTGGCCGCGACATGGCCGAGGTGCGCATGTTCCTCGACCATCTCGAGAAATACGCCGCGTCGCTCGACAGCGCTGCGCGTCGTGCGCCGGACGTTGCGCAGGCGCTTCATGCGATCGAGACCGACCATTCTGCGCGTCGCCGCTATCTGGAATTCGCACGCGACGCCGACGAGCCCGCGATCCGAACGCGGATGATGGATCTCGCACTGAAGTTCGGCTGGCTGTCGGAAGGACAGTTGCGCAACGAGCTCGCGCACATGATCGCCGATCAGCTCGCGCATCGTCATATCGGTCCCGACGATGTCGACCTCGCGTGCGCGCTCAACGAGGCGCACGCGCTCGATGCCGAGTTGAAAGCGCTCGATGCGGCCGGGGCCTACGCCGAGCGCATGCCGCAGGCGGCGATGCTTGCGTGCCTGGGCAGCACGCGGGATCGTGCCGCAGTCCTGCACGCCCTTTCCAATGGCAACCAGGACGATTTGCGGATTGCGCAGGTCTACCTCGGCCATCGACCGATCGCCGACGTCGGCGAATTTCGCGACGTCGCCAACGCCGTGCTGCGCATGGACGGCAGCGATGCACAGGCACGTGCGCTCGACACGCTGGCGCGCCAACCGCTGGCCGATCGTGAAACGATGACGGCACTGGTCTCGCTATTTGCCCGGTCGCGTAGCGTAACGGTGCAGCGCGCCGTCGCAGGCTTGCTGCTGCGCGGCGATTACCGCGGCATCGCGAGCGCCGAGCTGGTTCGCGGTTTGCGCGAAAGTCGCGTGAAGTCACCCGACGGCCCGGACATCGTCGACGTGCTGCTTCGGCGCCTGCAAGCGTCGGGCTAGGGCGCTAGTCGGATAGGGCGCGCGGGCGATCTCATCCTTGTCTTGACGGGATCGCCGCGCCGAAAGGCCGTCCGGGGCGCGAGCTGCAACTCTTCCAAAAAAAATCGCCCCGGTAGAACCGGGGCGCGAGTCTGCGAGTTCAGGAGGAGGAGAACAGGCAGTCCGGACGCGTGTTCAGGAGGAGTAGAACGGGGCGCCGGTGAAACCGACTGTAGAATTCGTGTGCGTGCGCGTCCAATCGTCGTTTCCGATGGACCCCATTGCCCTTTGCGATGATCTCCGCACCACGTTGGATCATCCCATCACTCACTTGCGCCCTCATGAGCTCCGACAAGAAATTCGCCTCGCAAGCCGACCTGGCCGACAAGAAGGTCAGCTTCGACAAGCTTTCCGATAACGCCTACGCCTACACCGCCGAAGGCGATCCCAATACGGGCATCGTCATCGGCGACGACGCCGTGCTCGTTGCAGACACGCAGGCCACACCCGTCATGGCTCAGGACGTCATCCGCCGCATTCGCACGGTCACCGACAAGCCGATCAAGTATGTCGTGCTGACGCACTATCACGCGGTGCGCGTGCTGGGTGCCTCGGCCTACCGCCCGCAGGAGATCATCGCGAGCCAGGACACCTACGACCTGATCGTCGAGCGCGGCGAAGCCGACATGAAGAGCGAGATCGAGCGCTTTCCGCGCCTGTTCCGCGCCGTCGAGTCGGTGCCGGGGCTGACCTGGCCGACGCTGACCTTCAAGGGCGAGATGACGCTGTGGCTGGGCAAGCTCGAAGTGAAGATCATGCAGCTTGGCCGCGGTCACACCAAGGGCGACACGGTGGTGTGGCTGCCGCAGCAGAGAATCATGTTCTCGGGCGACCTGGTCGAATACGACGCCACGCCGTACGCGGGCGATGCGTACTTCGAGGACTGGCCGCACACGCTCGACGCGATCGCCGCGTTGAAGCCAGAGAAGCTCGTACCCGGCCGCGGGCCGGCGCTGACCACGCCGGCGCAGGTCCAGGCGGGACTGGCGAGCACGCGCGCATTCGTCAGCGAGCTGTATGCGGCGGTCAAGAAGGCGGCCGCTGCCGGCAAGGACCTGCGCGCCGTCTATCGCGAAACCTATGACCAGCTGAAGCCGAAGTACGGCCACTGGGTGATCTTCGACCACTGCATGCCGTTCGACGTGTCGCGCGCCTACGACCTTGCAACGAAGTATCCGGACCCGCGCATTTGGACCGCGCAGCGCGACAAGGAGATGTGG
>DATKLH010000577.1:0-2011 GCA_035542515.1 Casimicrobiaceae bacterium | reverse complement strand
AACAGCAGGGTTCGGCTCGCGTTCGAAACATCCGTGACATGCACGGCTCCGCCGGTCAGTTGCCAGGTCAGCCATGTGTCCACGGTGCCGAAAGCGAGCTCGCCGCGTTGCGCGCGCGATCGCGCGCCGGGGACGTTGTCGAGCAGCCATTTGAGCTTGGTGCCGGAAAAATACGCGTCGAGCACCAGGCCGGTTCGCTCGGCGAACAGCGCGGCCTTGCCGCTGGCACGCAGTGCGTCACACATCGGCGCGGTCCGTCGGTCCTGCCAGACGATCGCATGCGCGACCGGCTTGCCGGTCGCGCGCTCCCACAGCAGCGTGGTTTCCCGCTGATTGGTGATGCCGATGGCCTGGATGTCGCGGCCGGTGGCGCCGACTTTCGCGAGCACCTCGTGCATGACGCCGGCCTGGCTCGCCCAGATCTCGGTGGGGTCGTGCTCGACCCACCCCGGCTGCGGAAAATGCTGCGTGAATTCCTGCTGTGCGACGGCGCGCACGGTGCCGGCGCGGTCGAAGAGGATCGCGCGCGAGCTCGTCGTGCCCTGGTCGAGCGCGAGGACGTAGCGCATGGGCCTCCTTTGCACGTTGGTTGCGGCGTGGCCGGGGCGCCGCGTAAAATCCGTCGTTTGTGCGGATTGTAGCCGCCGGCGGACGTTACCCAGCGCTCCAGTTCCGGCGTTGCGACCGGCGTCACCGAAAGCCGCGCCCGCTCCCATCCGCTGCCCCACCTCGTCATCCAATGCCGCTCTCTTCGCCGAACGTTGCCCGGCAGCGCCTTCATGTGCGGAACGTGACCTACGAGGGCTATCAGCGCGACGATGGGCTGTTCGACATCGAGGCGCGCGTGCTCGACGTGAAGGATCGCGATTGCACGCTGCTGTCCGGCGTGCGCCGTGCGGGCGAACCGATCCACGACATGCGGGTGCGCGTGACCATCGATCGCGGGTTCATCGTTCGTGCAATCGAAGTGGTGACCGACGGCATGCCTTATCCCGGCTCGTGCGACCAGGCGAACGAAGCGTACGCCGCCCTGGTCGGCGCGAACCTGATGAAAGGCTTCCGGCGCGCGCTGCAGGATACCGTCGGCGGTGTGGCCGGGTGCACGCACATCACCGAGTTGCTGATGTTCCTTCCCACCGCTGCGGTTCAGACCTTCGCGAGCCTGCAGCGCGAGGACAGCGGCGCGCACAAGCCCTACCAACTCGATCGCTGTCATGCGCTGGAGACCAGCGGCGAAGCGGTACGCCGTTACTATCCCAAGTGGTATCGCGGCGCGGCGTGAGTCCCCGCCGCGTCGGCTTGAACCTGCGAGGACGACAAACGTGAAGATCCACGAATACCAGGGCAAGGAAATCTTTCGCAAGTTCGGCGTCGCCGTCCCGCGCGGCATACCGGCGTTCTCGGTCGACGAAGCCGTGAAGGCGGCGCAGTCGCTCGGCGGTCCGGTGTGGGTGGTCAAGGCGCAGATCCATGCCGGCGGGCGCGGCAAGGGCGGCGGCGTGAAGCTCGCACGTTCGATCGACGAAGTGCGCGAGCTCGCATCCCGGATCCTCGGCATGCGCCTGGTGACGCACCAGACCGGACCGGAGGGACAGCAGGTCCGACGTTTGCTGATCGAGGACGGTGCCGACATCAAAAAGGAGCTCTACGTCGGCATGGTGGTGGATCGTGCCAGTCAGCGCGTAGTGCTGATGGCGAGCTCCGAGGGCGGCATGGACATCGAGGAAGTCGCGGCCAGGACGCCCGATAAGATCCATAAGGTGTTCATCGATCCGTTCAAGGGCCTCACCGATGCGGATGCCGATTCGGTGTCCGCGAAGATCGGCGTTCCGCCGGCGAGCCTGCCGCAGGCGCGCGCGATCCTGCAGGGCTTGTACAAGACTTTCGATGAGTGCGATGCATCGCTTGCGGAAATCAATCCGCTGATCCTCACCGGTGATGGCAAGGTGATCGCACTCGACGCGAAGCTCAACTTCGACGACAACGCGCTGTTCCGTCATCCCGACATCGT
>DATKLH010000576.1:0-3568 GCA_035542515.1 Casimicrobiaceae bacterium | reverse complement strand
ATCGCGATCGTGCCGATCGTGCCCAACCGCGGCGTGATCACCGATCGCAACGGCGTGGTGCTTGCGCAAAGCTATTCGGCCTACACGCTGGAGCTCACGCCGTCGCGCATCAAGAATCTCGACGAGACGATCGATCAGCTCGCCGAGGTCGTCGACGTGCAGCCGCGCGACCGCAAGCGCTTCCGCAAGCTGCTCGAGGAATCGAAGAACTTCGAGAGCCTGCCGCTGCGCACGCGGCTGTCCGACGAAGAGGTCGCGCGCTTCGCCGTGAACCGCTATCGCTTCCCCGGTGTCGAGATCAAGGCGCGCCTGTTCCGCAACTATCCCTTCGGCGAGGTCGCCTCGCACGTAGTCGGCTACATCGGGCGCATCAACGACAAGGACGTCGAACGCATCTCCAAGTGGGACGAGACGACCAACTACAAAGGCACCGATTACATCGGCAAGGTCGGCGTGGAGCTGTCCTACGAGCGGGAGCTGCACGGGACCACCGGTGTCGAGGACGTCGAGGTCGATGCGAACGGACGCGCAGTGCGCACCCTTGCGCGCAAGCCGCCGATGTCGGGCAACAACCTGCGGCTGTCGCTCGACATCAAGCTGCAGCAGACCGCCGAGGAGGCTTTCGGCGATCGACGCGGCGCGCTCGTGGCGATCGATCCGACCAATGGCGAAGTGCTCGCCTTCGTCAGCAAGCCGGGCTTCGATCCCAACCTGTTCGTCGATGGCATCGATCCGGCGAACTGGCAGGAATTGAACGAATCGATCGACAAACCGCTGCTCAATCGGCCGTTGCGCGGCGCGTATCCGCCGGGCTCGACGATCAAGCCGTTCCTCGCCCTTTCCGCGCTGACCTCGGGCAAGCGCACGCCCAACCAGACCATCTTCGATCCGGGCTTCTTCCAGATTCCCGGGCAGGCGCACCGCTTCCGCGACGACAAGCCGGGCGGCCACGGCACCGTGGACATGTACAAGTCGATCGTCGTCTCATGCGACACCTACTACTACATGCTCGCCAACGACACCGACATCGACACCACCGCGGCATTCCTCTCGCAGCTCGGATATGGCACGCAAACCGGCATCGACATCGACGGCGAGCTCACCGGCGTGCTGCCTTCGCGCGAATGGAAGCGCCAGCGCTTCGCCGGCAAGAACTATCGCGAGGAGCATCGCAAGTGGTATCTCGGCGACTCGATTTCCGCCGGCATCGGCCAGGGCTACAACGCTTTCACGCCGATCCAGCAGGCGCATGCGATCGCGATGATCGCCAACGATGGCGTCGGCTACACGCCGCATCTGGTCAAGAGCATCCAGAACCTCAAGACCGGCGAGGTGCGCGAGATCGCCACGCAGCCTTCCTCGACGCTCAACGTCAAGCCCGAGAACCTCGCGGTGATCAAGCGCGCGCTGGTCGGCGTCAACAAGGAAGGCACCGGTGCGGCTGCCTTCAAGGATGCGAAGTACGCCAGCGCGGGCAAGACCGGCACCGCGCAGGTGTTCTCGCTCAAGGGCGAGAAGTATTCCGAACACAAGGTCGATGAGCGCTTGCGTGATCACGCGTGGTTCATCGCCTACGCGCCAGCCGACCAGCCGAAGATCGCCGTCGCCGTCCTGGTGGAAAACGGTGGCTTCGGCGCGCAGGCCGCGGCACCGATCGCCCGCAAGGTGTTCGACTACTGGCTGCTCGGCGAGAAGCAGCCGGGTGCCGCGCCGCAGGTCGGCGCGCCGTCGAGCGAGGATGAGAGTGATTGAAAAGCAAAAGGCGGGGATGGGGGCTCGGGACTAGGGGCTGGAGTGCCTCCGACGGGCGGCGCTCGGTTGTGGTTGCAAACAATCTCGGAAATCTTTCGGTCGACCGCACACTAGCCCCCAGCCCCGAAACCCCAACCCCGATTTTCTTCGAATGAACCTCGGCACCATCGTCTCGCGTTTCTGGGAAGTGCTCACCCGGCGCATCGACCCGCTGCTGTTCGGCTGCGCGCTGTCGATCGTCGGCGTGGGCCTGGTCACGTTGTTCTCCGCGTCCGATCAAAGCATCCCGCGCATGACCAGCCAGGTCCTGAGCTTCGCGTTCTCGATCGTACTGATGTGGGTGTTCGCCAACATCGCGCCGCAAACGCTTGCGCGAGCTGCGCTGCCGCTCTACACCGTTGCGGTGTTGATGCTGATCGGCGTGGCGTTGTTCGGGGTCGTGGTCAACGGATCGCGGCGCTGGCTGAACCTCGGCATTGCCCGGTTCCAGCCCTCGGAGCTCATGAAGATCGCGCTGCCGCTCATGCTCGCGTGGTACTTCCAGAAGTTCGAAGGACGCATCGGCTGGCGCGACTTCGTCGTGGCCGGGATCATGATCGTCGTGCCCGTGTACCTGATCAAGCGTCAGCCCGATCTCGGCACCGCGCTGCTGATCGGCGCGTCGGGCTTCTACGTGCTGTATCTCGCCGGACTGTCGTGGAAGATCATGGTCGGCCTCGTGGGCCTCGGCGCCGCTGCCGGTCCGCTCGTATGGCAGCACCTGCACGACTATCAGCGCGAGCGCATCCTCACCTTCCTCGATCCCACGCGCGATCCGCTCGGCACCGGGTATCACTCCACACAGGCTTCGATCGCGCTGGGGTCCGGTGGCTTGGTCGGCAAGGGGTGGCTCAACGGCACGCAGACGCATCTCGATTTCCTACCCGAGAAGCACACCGACTTCATTTTCGCCGTGTTCGGCGAGGAGTTCGGCCTCATCGGCAACGCGCTGCTGCTGCTGCTGTACCTGTTGCTGATCTCACGCGCGATGATGATCACCGCCAATGCATCGACGCTGTTCGCGCGATTGCTCGCCGGTGCGATCACGCTCATGTTCTTCACTTACGCGTTCGTGAACATGGGCATGGTGAGCGGGGTGCTGCCCGTGGTGGGGGTGCCGCTGCCGCTCGTGTCGTACGGCGGCACGGCGCTCGTGTCGCTGTTCATCGGCCTCGGCGTGCTGATGAGCGTGCAGGCGCATCGCAAGCTCGTGGTGTCGTAGCGGGGAAAGAAACCCTGCTTTTTCGCCGGTCGGGAATCGGCACGAAGGCTTGGGACGGGCTACGCGCTTCGCGTGGCGGTGGTCACCGCCACGACACGCGCGATGCATGCGCCGGCCCCATGGCGATGCTTCGCTCTACACGACAGCCAGCTGCGGCTCGTGGCGCGCTATCGCCTGGATCGACTCCTGCGGACATACAGCACCCAGCCGTAGACCCCGGCGTTGAAGGCCACGACGGCCACGCCGATCGCGACTTGCATCGTCCGCGTCAGTCCCGGCGGATAAATCACCGGCACGATGTAGTGTTCGATGAAGCCGCTTTGGTAGCCCGCCTGGCCCGCGCTTTGTCGCAGCGATACTTCGAGCGGCGTAAGCGGACAGATCGTTCCGGTGAACATGACATACGCGGCCCACGCGAAAGCAGGCAGGTGCGCGATCGCCGCCCAGGGAAACCAACGCACCAGCACTCCACCGATCACCACGAACGCAATGAACGTGAGATGAGCGAGGACGACGAGGTCGGCAAGCGCGGCCGGAGACATGCGGGTTTGAAGC
>DATKLH010000575.1:0-9712 GCA_035542515.1 Casimicrobiaceae bacterium | reverse complement strand
ATCGGCAGTTCAAGATGTACAACGATCCGGCGCTGAATCCGTACTTGTATGACGCGCCTAAAGACCGGCGATAGGCGATGGGCGATGGGCCCATGCGCAAGGGTGCGGGTTGGCCGCATCGTTTTCAAAGCGACTCCCCTTGAGTCCTTCAAGCTTGCGGTCTGCGCATTTGCCTCCGCCGCCTTGATCTCTCGTACGCGGCTCGCAACGACCTATCGCCTATCGCCTATCGCCCATGGCCTATCGCCCGTAGAGAAGCATCTCGACCTCCGCAAACACCTGCTCATCCTCCAGCTCGCGCACGCTCCGCTCCGCCTCCAGGTAGCGCGCGCGCGGACCCAGCGGCGCCCAGCGTGAGGCGGGCGCGGAATCCGCGGGATCGGCAAAGAGTCCCAGTACTCCACCGGGGCTCGCTGCGGCGAAGTGCATCAAGCCGCTGTCGGGGAAGATCGACGTTCGCGCTCCGTGGATGAGGCCGAGCGCTTCGGCGACCGGTCCTCGAAATGGAGAAACGAAGGGCAGGCCGCGCGCGAGCAGCGGTGCCGCGATGTCGTCGTCGCCAGGGTAGCCTGGCGCCTCGCGCGCGCCGGGCGTCCACATGAAAACCGTGCGCAGCGCATGCTCGCGCTCGAGCCAGCGCGCCCAGCGCTCGAGCTGATCGGTGCCCGGCTGCTTTTTCGCGCGCCGCGCCCCGATGCCGATTACCGCATACCGCTGCCACGCAAGGCCTCGCTCGGACAGCCATGCGAATGCGAAGCGTTGCGCCGATTCCGCAGGAACATACGTGGGCGCGGCCCACTGTGCAGGCGGGGCGATACCCAAGGGCGCGAGCAGCGCCGCCATGCGGTCGACCTCGTGGCCGGTTTGCGGCACGGGAAGCGGATGCGTCAAGCGCCTGCCGTACGCCGCTGCGTCCGCGGCGTACGCGATCACCTCGGCCGCGCCGGTTGCAATCGCTCGCTTGATCGCACGGTGGGATTCGTCGCCTCCCATCGCGATCGCGGCGGCGAAATGCTGCCGGCGCAGCGCGAGCCACAATGGAACCTGCGCGATTGCAGCGCCGATACGCACGCGACCCCGATGCCTCACGCGCGGATAGACCCAGAGCTTCGCCAGCGCGGGATGGTCGCGCACCACCCACGCGTTGTAGTCGTTGGCAAGCAGATGAAGCTCGATGTCCGGTCGCGTGGCGCGAACGTGCGCGAGCAGCGGAGTGGTAAGGAGCAGATCGCCGAGCTTGTCGCGCTTGATGAGTAGAACGCGCACGGCGCGGACTCGCGGAGACGGTAGAATGCGCGCCGCGTGAAGGCGCCGCGCCGACAATGACCGAACATTGTAACCGTACCCTGCTCGGCTTCGCGGCAGCCTACCTCGCGCTGCTGCCCACCAATGCAGCGACTTTTGCGCGCTCGCTGACCTTCGGGGTCTCGGGTGTGTGTGCGCTGATCCTGGTCGTCCTTTCCTTGCGCGGGCGCGCGCCGCGTGTACCGTACGTGGGTACTCCGATCTTGCTGCCGCTCCTGTTGTGGGTGGGCTGGTCGACCGCTTCGCTCGCCTGGTCCGTGGAACCATCGTACTCGAGCGGGCAGCTCGCGCGCGAGGTCATGGATTCGCTGCTGGCGGTGCTGATCTTCTACATGGCGCCGTACAACGCGCGCGCGCTACGCGTGCTCGTCACCTGCGCGTTCGCGAGCCTGGTCGTGTTCGCCCTCCTCTCCTTCGCGATGGACTGGCGCGGCAACTGGGACGCCGGGGTCTCGCACAATGGCGTGGGGCCGTGGTCGACCTGGCTCGTGCTCATTGCGCCGCTGCTGTTCCTGTTGATCGCCCCCAAGCCGATCGGCTACGGCCGACGTCCCGCGTCCATCGCGATTGCGCTGTTGCTGCTCGTGCTGATCATCTTCTGCGCGCGGATGACCGACAACCGCATCGTCTGGATCGCGCTGTCGGCGGTATTCGGTGCCGCCTCGCTGATTGCCGCGTTGCGCTGGCGCGAGCCTTTGACCCGCCGCCCCGTGCGCTTCATCCTGCCGCTGCTCGCGTTGCTGGTCGTCCTCGCGGTGGCCTTCGTGGATGCGGTGAAGGAGCGCGCAAGCATCTATCCCAGGGACGTCACGGTTGCGGCGACGATCGAGAACGATCCGCGCGTCGCTTTGTGGGAACACCTCCGGGTGCGGATCGGCGAGCGACCCTGGCTGGGCTACGGCTTCGGGCGCCTGATCCTCGCCGAGCCGATGTCGCGCGAGCTCGACAACCCGCTGCTCACCCATGCGCACAATGTATTCGCGAGCCAGTGGCTGCAGACCGGTTTCATCGGCATGGCGGCGTTCGCGTTGTTCGTCGCGGGCTTGCTGTGGCGCTACGCCCGTTTCGTGCGCGCGCCCGACGAAGCGCTTGCGATCGTCGGCCTGGTCGGCATCACGCTGATCACTGGCTGGCTGGTGAAAAACGTCACCGACGACTTCCTGTTCCGCAGCAACGCGAAGGAGTTCTGGGCGTTGACGACGATGTTGCTTGGCTATGGCGTGCGACGAGCGCAGCGCCTGCGCAAAGACGTTCCCGCTGCCTAGTTCCCGGTTCTCGGGTTGACTATCGTTTGCGCGACGCCCTCAACGGCACGGTGACGGTTGCTTCGCTGCCGGTCGTCTCGGCGGGGATGGGCTTGATGGGGGCGCCGACCGGAGGTGCGTATTCCGGTATCCACGCCTTGAGCCGCGCACGGACCTCCGCGTCGTCGGAAGCGCGATCGCGCTCGCACCACGCCACCATCTGACCGACGGCGTCGCGATTGGCTTCGCGCGCCTGCGCGATGCGCAGCTTCGGATGCGGCGTCGGCTTGGTGGCTTCCTCGGAAGCAAGCAGCTCCTCGTAGAGCTTCTCGCCGGGACGAAGTCCGGTGAACACCACCGGGATGCGATCGGGGTCCGCGCCGTAGAGGCGGATCATGTCGCGCGCGAGATCGACGATGCGGACCGGCTCGCCCATGTCGAGCACGAGGATCTCGCCGTCATGACCCTGCAGCCCGGCCTGCAGCAGCAGCTGCGTCGCTTCGGAAAGCGACATGAAGAAGCGCGTGATCTCGGGATGGGTCACCGTCACCGGACCACCGCGTGCGATCTGTTCGGCGAAGCGCGGGATGACGCTGCCGGCGCTTCCGAACACGTTGCCGAAGCGCACCAGCACGAATTGCGTAGCGCCGCCCTGGAAGCTCTGGCACACGATCTCGGCGAAGCGCTTGCTCGCGCCCATCACCGATGTCGGATTGACCGCCTTGTCGGTCGAGACGAGAACGAACTTCTCGACCCGTGCGGCAACCGACGCGCGCGCGACCACCCAGGTACCGTAGGCGTTGTTGCGGACCGCCTCCCACGCGTTGGTCTCTTCCATCAACGGCACGTGCTTGTACGCTGCGGCGTGGAACACCACGTCGGGCTTTTCGCGCGCAAGCACTTGCTCGACCAGCGTCGCGTGCTTCACGTCGCCGACCACCGGGGCGACCGGGAGCAGCGGAAATGCATCGACGAGCGCGGTCTTGATCTCGTAGAGGGCAGCCTCGGAAATGTCGAACAGCACAAGACGCGCGGGACCGAAGCGCGCGACCTGGCGACACAACTCCGCGCCGATGGAACCTCCGGCGCCGGTCACCATGATCACGCGATTACCCAGCCAGTCGGCGAGTCCGGCGTTGTCGAGGACCACCGGATCGCGTCCGAGCAGGTCGTCGATCTCGACATTGCGCAAGGTCGTGAGCGTCGAGCGACCGGAGATCAGGTCTTCGTACGAAGGAACCGTGAGCGCCTCGATATTGGCTGCGGCGCACAGCTCCGCGACGCGGCGACGCACGCCGTGATAGGTCGACGGCAAGGCGATGATGACCTTGCGCACGCCATAGCGACGCGCCCAGAAGCCGAGCTCGGCAATCGCGCCCACCACGCTGACGTTGTGGATCTGCCGACCCTGCTTGGCCGAGTCGTCGTCGAGCAGGCCGACCACGCGCCACTGCCGACTGCGCACGAGGTCGTGGGTGAGTCGCGCGCCGGCATCCCCCGCGCCGACCACGATGACCGGCTCGCCGAGCGCGGCGAGCGGACTGTAGAGCCGATGCTCCTTCCAGATGCGATAGGCGAAGCGCGATCCCGCCATCAGGAAGATGAGCACGATCGGATAGAGCACCAGCACGCTGCGCGGCACGACGGTCTGGAGCTGGAGCATCACCAGTCCCAGTGGAATGAGAATGGCACCCAGCGCCGCGGCGAGCGCGATGCGCTGCAGATCGTTCAGGCTCGCGAAGCGCCACAGCCCGCGGTACAAACCCAGCGCGAGAAAGATCACCGCCTGCAGCGGCAGGATCCACGCGAGCGTGAACCACAGATCGTTGGTGAACGCGGTGTGGGGATCGAAGTTGAAGCGCAGCCAATAGATCGAAGCCCACGCGAGCGCTGCTGCGCAGACGTCGTGGATGAATGCAAGCCAGGCGCGCCAGTTGGATCGACGGGTCATGGGATCGTGCGCGATTGCCTGCGCCAATGATAATCAATGATGGCGAACAGCGCGCCTGCGACGATAACCCACGCGAGCAGTCCGACATAGCCCAGCCCCGGCGCGCGTGCGAGGAACCACAGCGCGCAAAGGGCCGTGGCGAGCATCCATACCCCGTACAGCGCCAGCGTGCCGAGGTGCCCCGCGCCCAGGCGGACCAGCCGCTGATAGTAGTGGTCCCTGTGCGCTTCCCAGATCCGCTCGCGCTGCATCAGCCTGCGGATCAGCGTCACGCTCGCGTCGCCCCAGAAGGGCAGGAAGACCAGAAGGGGAAACCACGCCGGCCAGACGCCCTGCACCACCCCGGCGAGACCGAAGCCTGCCGCGAGAAAGCCCAGGGGAACCGCGCCGACATCACCCATGAACATCGTGGCAGCGGGACGATTCACCGCGAGGAACGGCAATACCGCAACGCCAAGGGCGAGATATGCGGGCTCGACTCGCGACCCGAGCGCGCTTGCCGCGGCGTAGGCGCCAAAGCCGGTGATCGTCATGCATGCGGCGAGGCCGTCGCTTCCATCCATGAAGTTATACAGGTTAAGAGACCATGCGACGACGAGGACGATGGCGATTCCTTGCAAGAGCATGCTCGGCGTAACCGAGCCGGTCGCATCGGCGATTCCGCCGTCGAGCACGAGGGCGGCCGCAATCCATGTGGCGGCCGCGAGATGCACGACCAATCGCCAGGCGACCGGCATCGAGCGTGCGTCGTCGCGGGCCGACACGAGGATGAGCGCGGCAAACGGCGGCAGCCATCCCCACAGCCCGCCGGGGAACAGTGGCGGCCAGGCCATGGCGACGGGGATGAAGCCGGCCCAGATCGACCATCCTCCAGCGCGCGGAATCGCGGAGCCATGCAGGGAACGTGGGTTGGGAAGCGCATGGGGCAGGCGCGAGGACGCCGCGCGCAACACCCCTAGCGCGATGGCCGACAAAGCGAGCGACAGCAGTGACGCGGCCAGGCCTTCAGCCACGACCGCGGCCTCGGAAGGGGCGGACCGTGGGGGCAGGTACCGCGCCCGCCAAGCAAGCAACCGAGCGCTGGGAGGCCCTCTTCGGGGTAGTAAACACGCTGAAACAAGCCGTTCCTGGGTTCGCACGCAGGCATCGCGAGCCGCCAAAATGTTTTCCCTTTGCCATCATCGTCTTAGCGACGGCAGTTAAGAGGGGTTCGCGAATAAGACCCAACCGTCTTCCAACGCGTCGATTTGGTGATGTTGCTTCGAAACAACAGCGCTGAAATGCATTCCCATGGCGCCGAAGCTTTGCGTTGCCAATAGTTTCGGCGCTTTGGCACAATGGGTCGCAACTTCTCGTAATCGAGCTGAGAAGGTTTCGAAGGCAGGTGCACCGGCTTTTTTGGCTTGCCAATTTTATCCGTTAGAGGAGAGACTCAATGAAAAAGAAGCTCGTCGCTGTCGCGGTCGCGGGCCTCATTGCGGCGCCGCTGGCCGCGGAGGCTCAGACTGCGAACGTCACGCTTTATGGCCGTCTGAACGGCGACCTTGAATTCGTGAGCGGCCGTCAGGCCGACGGCTCGAATCCCTGGGTGAGCCGTTTCAGCTCGAACTCTTCGCGTTTCGGTGTGCGTGGCACCGAATCGCTGGGCGGCGGGCTCAACGCGATCTTCCAGATCGAATCGAACGTCTCGTTCGATACCGGCAACAGTTCGACCTCCGGCTTCGCCAGCCGCGAAACGTTCGTGGGCTTGCAAGGTCCGTGGGGCACGTTCAAGGCCGGCAAGTTCCTGATGCCGTACGACGATCTGCATCCGATCTTCGGTAACGTTCCGACCTACACGACCTCGATCCTGTCGACCGCCGACCTGTGGGCGCAGGGCACGCTGTCGAAATTCGCGGGCGGCTTCGACGCGCGTCTGGGCAACTCGATGCGTTACGACTCGCCGACTTGGTCGGGCTTCAACTTCAGCGCGCAGATCGCGCTGCGTGACTCTTCCGGCTTCGCCGACAACACCGGTCCTTCGGCCAACACCGCGAACCCGATCCTGGGCGGCGACAACGGTGATCACGCCGCCGAACTGCGGCACGCCTACGTGGCCGGCGTCGCGGGCTACTATAACAATGGCCCCCTGCAACTGGGTGCCGGCTGGGAAGGCAACTACAAGGTCCGCAACTACGCCATCACCGGCGGCCAGTTCTACGCGGACGACTACGCGTACACACTCACCGGCGCGTACAACTTCGGTGTCGTGCGTCCCGCGCTGGTGTATGAACGCCTGAAGTACGACACCCCAACCGGCGACATCCGTCGCGACTTCTGGGGCGTCAGCGCCACGGCTCCGTTGGGACCCGGCGTGCTGTACGCGTTCTACGGTCAGGCGCAGGATGGCAAGGGCAGCGCGGCGGACGGCACGCGTGTCGGCGGCCTCACCAAGGGCAACGACACCGGCTCGAAGCAGTACGAAATCAGCTACACGTATCCGTTCAGCAAGCGCACGTCGGTCTATGCCGGTTACGTCAAGCTGGACAACGATCGCAACGCCGCGTACACGTTCAACATCAACTCGTATTCGTTCAACACCGGTTGCACCGTGTCGCAGCCCACGTGCGGCGAGAACGGCAAGCCGGAAGGCATCGTGTTCGGCATCATTCACCTGTTCTAAGCATAGCGTTCCGGGATTCTGCGGAACCATCGTTTCGGGCGCCTTCGGGCGCCCGAAACGTTTATACGGACGAAAGTTTCGCGAGCCGGCCATCGCCGGTGGCTACGATGCAAGCGGTCGCGGCTCGCACGATACTTTCGTCCGAATGTATTCTGCGCGACCGCCTTCGGGCGGCCGTGCGGCGGTCGCGCGGCAAGGGCTACGAGCGCCGAGCGCCGATCGCAGTTCGCAGTTCGCAGTTCGCAAGCGAACGCGCTCGGCGCCGAGATGCACGCAGCGCGCGCTTCCTAAGCCCGAAGACAAGCCCGCGCATGACGCTCGTTGTTGGGTGCATTTTGGCGCGGAAACGCCGGACCGCCGCCGAGCCCTCCGCGCACTTCTGCCGTTCCGGGCCAAAGTATCGCGCGGGCCGCGTTATCATGTAGCGACGCCCCGGCGTGCGCCGGCTCGCGCAACCTTGGCCCGTTACCATGCTTGATCGCCTCATCATCTCCTTCGACCGCGCACTTCGCACTGCGACTGGCGTCTACACCGCATCGCGCCCTTCGCCGGGCGCGTCGGTGAACGAGCCCGACCTCGATGACGTGTCGCGTCGCCACGCCGCGGGCCTGATGCGCGTCAACCACACCGGCGAGGTGTGCGCGCAAGCGCTGTATTCAGCCCAAGCCCTGGTCGCGCGCGACCAGAGTGTGCGTGACCGCTTTGCGCAAGCGGCGCGCGAAGAAGAAGACCATCTCGCATGGACGCAGGCGCGGCTTCAAGAGCTCAACGCCCGACCGTCCCTGCTCAATCCGGTCTGGTATGCCGGAGCGTTCGCAATCGGCACCGTCGCGGGACTGGTGGGGGATCGCACCAATCTCGGCTTCGTCGTGGAAACCGAGCGCCAGGTCGAGGAGCACCTGACCGGACACATGGATGCGCTGCCCGAGCGCGACACCAAGAGCCGCGCCATCGTCGAGCAGATGCGCGACGACGAAGCGCGTCACGGGGAAATGGCCGAGGCCGCCGGGGGTGCGCCGCTCCCGCTACCGATCCGGGGCCTCATGCGCATCGCAGCCGATGTGATGCGCAGGGTGGCGTATCGCATTTGATACGGCATTGTTGGTTCCTGGTTCTTGGTTGTCAGCGTGCACTCGTCACACCAGCGAGCGTCACGTCGCGTCGGCGCTTGGCGTTCGGGGTATCGAGCCGCGGATTCGAGCTGAGCAGACCTACCGACACAACGCAATCTAGCAGGCGTTGCTTTTCTTCCAGTCCCGTAACGCCGCGATTCGTGCGCTGCGTATCGCCTTGGGAATCGCATCGGAAGCCATCGGTGTCGAACGCATTTTCGCGCGCTCGGTCACGTTGCGCGCGATCGGTGCAGCGTCGACCTGCTTGACGATCGCCAGCGCGTCGCGCAGCAGTCGCGCGGGCGGGTAGTCCTGGCTTGCCCCAGGACGCGAGCATGCGTCCGCCGCGCACGCCGCGAGCACCTCGTCGAGCCGCTCGGGTCGACGCAACCCGTCGACTGCGGTCAGCACATCGAGAAGTTTCGCGGGCGTGAGCTCGTGCGCGCGGTGAATGACGCCGTGCCAGCGCGCGGTGAGTCGCGCGACGTCACGACAATCCACCGGCACCCTCAGGCGCATCGACAGTGCATCGGCGAGCTTCACGCTGCGCTGCTCGTGAGCGACGTGGCGGGGCAGCTGCCCCTTCAGCGACTGAGCCTTGCCAAGGTCGTGTGCGAGCACCGCGTAACGCGTGGGCAACGAGCCACCATGCGCGGCGGACCAATCGAGCGCCATCGCGACATGAACGCCGGCGTCGATCTCGGGATGGTGGGAAGGCGGCTGCGGCACGCCATAAAGCGCATCGACCTCGGGTAGCAGCACGGCAAGTGCACCGCACGCACGCAACGCAGCGAGCATTCGCGACGGGTGTGCCTCCAGCAGTCCGCGTGACAACTCCTGCCAGACACGCTCGGGCGTGAGTGTCTCGAGCTCCCCGGAAGCGACGATCGCTCGCATCGCCGCTTCGGTTTCCGGGGCGACGGTGAAGGCGAAGCGTGCCGCGAACCGGGCAACGCGCAGCACACGCAACGGGTCTTCGGCAAACGCCGGCGATACATGCCTGAGCACACCGGCACGCAGATCGTTCACCCCGCCGAAGGGATCGATCAACGTGCCATCGTGATCGCGGGCCATCGCGTTGATGGTCAGGTCGCGGCGACGCAGATCCTCTTCCAGCGTCACATCGGGCGAGGCGAAGAACTCGAAGCCGTGATAGCCGCGTCCGTGCTTGCGCTCGGTCCGCGCGAGGGCGTGCTCCTCGCGCGTCTCCGGATGGAGAAAGACGGGAAAGTCCTTGCCCACCGGCTTGTAACCCGATGCGAGCAGCAACTCGGGCGTTGCACCGACGACGACCCAGTCGCGGTCCTGCACCGGTCGACCGAGCAGCTCGTCGCGCACCGAGCCGCCGACGCGGTAGATGGCGAACGGCTGGGGACGGGGTTTGGCCATTCAGACCAGGGAATGGGAAATGGGAAGCAAATAGATCGACATCGCGAAG
>DATKLH010000574.1:0-2750 GCA_035542515.1 Casimicrobiaceae bacterium | reverse complement strand
CGATACTGCTGCTCGGCCTCCTCGATCGATTCGCTGCCCGCCTTCCATGCCTGCTGCCAGGGCAGCAGCCAGGGCGTGAGTGGGGTGTTGTCGGGTTTCATCGTCGCTTCCCTCGATGGATTCTTCCGGTGCTCCAGTCCGCCGCGGGCTCGAAGCCCTTCCCCCGACTCGTCGCGGCGACAAACCGTCTACTACAGACTCAGGATAGGTCGCTTGTCGCCGTCGGTTATTGACGGCCGTCAATCGCAGCATCAAGCGCCATGTGTATAGGCGTATCGAGGGCGCGGAAGATGCGCAAGCATGAAACGCAGTGCACCGCTCCTGCACAGGTGCCACTCGGGCCAGGCCGTCCGTCCTGCGGCCAGTCGATTGTGCGGAACGGCACGTTCACGACCATTGACAGCGTGATGAACCACGAGCTACCGGTCGTATTCGCAATCGGTGCAACGCGCGCTTTCGGCGAGCGTGTCGCCGCCGCGCTCGCCGTCGAGCTGAGCGCGCACGAAGAACGGTTGTTCGAGGACGGCGAGCAGAAAACGCGTCCGCTGGCGAATGTACGCGGACGCGATGTGTACGTGATCCACTCGCTCTACGCGGATGCCGGCGAAAGTGCGAACGACAAGCTCGTCAAGCTCCTGCTGTACGTGGGAGCCCTCAAGGACGCAAGCGCCGCGCGGGTGACCGCCGTGGCGCCGTACCTCGCCTACGCCCGCAAGGACCGCAAGTCGAAGCCGCGCGATCCGGTCGCCACACGCTACGTGGCACAGATGTTCGAGTGGGTCGGGACCGACTACGTGGTGACCCTCGATGTCCACAACCTCGCGGCGTTCCAGAACGCCTTCCGCTGTCGCGCCGAGAATCTCGAAGCGGCACCATTGTTCGCCCGCCACTTCGCAAGCGAGCTCCACCAGGGCCTGTTCGCGATCGTCTCTCCGGATGCGGGCGGGATCAAGCGGGCCGACGCGTTCCGCGCGCGCATGGAAGCGCCGCTGCGAGCACCCGTTCCGATGGGCTTCGCGGAAAAGCACCGCAGTGCGGGCGTGGTCAGCATCGAAGCGTTCGTCGGTGATGTGGCAGGCCGGATCGTCATCGTCGTCGATGACCTGATCAGCTCCGGCACCACGATGCTTCGCACGGCGCAGATGTGCCGCGCGCGCGGCGCAACGCAGGTCTACGCCGTCGCCGCGCACGCCTCTTCGCCGCGGGGTCCAACGACGTGCTGGCGAGCGACGCGCTCGACCGGATCGTGGTGACGGACACGGTGTCCGGCTGGCGGCTCGTTACGCCGCGTGCGGTTGCAAAGCTGGAACGCATCTCCGTGGCGGATCTGCTCGCGCAAGCCATCCTGCGGCTGCACGAAGGCGGATCGCTCGTCGAGCTGATGCAGTCGTAACGCGTGCGAAGCTCTAGCGGGCAGGATATCCGACGGTCTGCGCGAGCACGATGCGCTCGTTCACCGCAAGGCCGAGGGCGGTGGCAAGCTTGCGGCGGTCCAGCAGACCGCGGACCACCGTGGCGAGATCGGCCGCTGCGCAGAACAAGTACACGTTCTCGGCGATGACGGCAGCGTCCGCAGAGGCGAAAAACGTGCGCTGCTCGTCGGTCGCATCGCTCATCTTCGCGAAGTCGGCGACGTAGACCAGATCGAGCGGCGCGCCGCCGACGAAATCCTGCACGCCTGTGAGCGCGCGCAGGTCTCCCGTCCGCGCGAGGTGCAGCGTGTGCGCGGCTGCATCGTAGCGATACGCTCCGTCGGGCAGGACGGCGAACACCTCGATTTCCTGCCAGTCGTGCGCCGATGGCGCGGTGCGCCCTCCGGTGGCGCGTCGATTGATGCCGAAACCGGCCCACAGCAGCGCGGAGAGTACGTCGAGCGGGAGCGGCTTGGGCGAGAAATTGCGCGAACTGCGGCGCTTCGCGAGCAGCTCGAGCAACGGTGCGGCGCGTCCCAGCGTGGGATCGGGAAGCGCGATCGATCCGAGTTCCGCGGTGACAGCGGTGTTCGACATGGAAAACCTCCATGAATCGACGAGCCTTGCGCAGCATAGAACGGCGGGCACCGAGGTGATTTGATCGCGCACAATGGGTGGGCGATTACTTGGCACCGCGCGGGGCGGGCGCGCGTTCGATTGATGGCGCGCAAGGCACGATCCTCGCGATTTCGGCGGCCTCGAGCAGCCGCGCAGCAGCCTTCGCGTCCGCCTTCACATCGATGCCGGTGTCAGCGCGAAAGCGCGCCGCGAGGTGCTCGAACAGCATCTGATTCATGTCCGTTCCGCCCAGGCGCGTGTCGCCGCTGGTCGCCTTCACTTCGAACACGCCCTTGCCGAACTCCATGATCGTCACGTCGAGCGTGCCGCCACCGAGGTCGATCACCGCGATCAGCAACTCCTGGCCCAGCCGGTCCAGCCTGTACGCGAGCGAGGCAGCGGTAGGCTCGTTCACAAGGCGCACGACGTTCAAACCGGCGATCGTCGCCGCGTCTTTCGTCGCCGAGCGCTGGTTGTCGTCGAAGTAAGCCGGCACGGTCACGACCGCATCCTTGACTTCCTCGCCGAGGAACGCTTCGGCATCGCGCTTGATCTTGCCGAGCAGAAACGCCGACAGTTGCTCCGGTGTGAATTCGCGATCGCGCAGGCGCACCTTCTGCCGCGTGCCCATCAGCCTCTTGAACGCGGTTGTCGTTCCATCCGGATTCGCGGTCGCCTGGCGGCGCGCCGGCTCTCCGATGATCATCTGGCCATCGGCGG
>DATKLH010000573.1:0-6036 GCA_035542515.1 Casimicrobiaceae bacterium | reverse complement strand
CGCTTGCGCGGCTCGCCGGCCGCATGGCGAAGTTCCACTCGCCACGTAGCCGCTTTGCGAAGAAGCGCATCGCGGCGATGCGCTGCAAGCTAGACGCCGGCGAGACCGTCTACGTGCTCGGCATCGGCCCGGGTGGCCACAACGCCGGCGTGGGGCTTGTCGCGGTTTCGCGACGCGATGGCATCCGCATCGTGGGCAATCACGAGGAGGAACGGTTTCGCGCGATCAAGCATTACCAGCGGTATCCCTCGCGCAGCGTGGAGGTGCTCCTCGAGCAGATGAAGCAGCTCGGCATCGCGCCGGCCGACATCCATGCCGCATGCGCAAGCTGGGACTACCCGTGCTGGGTCGCCAAGGCGATCGAGACCGTCGTGCAGGAGCTGCCCGCGAGCTGGCGGCTGTTCACGCGCGAAGCATCTCCGCAGATGAACAGGCAATGCGTCTTCGACGCGTTCACCGCGCCGCGCCGCCTCGGCCGCAAGCTCTCGCCCGACGGCAGGCGCATGCCGGTGATCAACCTGCGCCATCACGACAACCACGCCTGGTTCTCATGGGGCGTATCGCCCTTTGCAGTGAGCGACGAGCCGGTCATGGTCTTGGTGATCGACGGCGCCGGCGACGATGGTGCGATCTCGATGTACCTTGCGCGCAGCGGTCAGCTCGAGCTTCTGTGGAAGAACGATAACTTCTGGGATTCTCTGGGCATGATGTACGGCGTGATCAGCTCGTCGCAGGGCGGCTGGCCGCTGATGAGCAGCGAAGGTCGCTACATGGGCGCGGCCGCATGGGGCAACGCCGATCGAGCGACCAATCCGTACTACGCACGCTTGCGCGAAGTGCTCGTGCTCGCACCTCGCGGGCAGGTGCTGTTGAACCGATCGCTCGCCAACTGGCATCGCGGCGGTTGCGCGCGACCCTACACACCGCGACTGACGCAGATCCTCGGCGAGCCGATCCTTCCCAGGGACATGTGGAATCCCGACGCGGTGCTGCGCGTGGAGGACATCCAGCACGTGCCGATCACCGTCGAGCGTGTCGACAAGGCCGCAGCGGTCCAACTGGTGTTCGAGGACGCGCTGTTCCACATCGTCGAGCATCTGGTTCGGCTCACGCGCAGCAGCCGGCTCGTGCTCACCGGTGGAAGCGCGCTCAACTGCGTTGCCAACATGCGGCTCATGGAGCGATTCGACGAGTCGTGGTATCGGGGCAATCTCGGCATGGAGCATACGACGCTGCACCTGTGGGTTCCTCCGGTGCCCGGCGATGCGGGCGTTGCCGTTGGCGCTGCGTATCACTTCGCGTGTCTCGCCGGTGCGCGTCCCGGCGCCGCGCTGCAACACGCGTTCTATTGCGGAATGGCGCCCACACGCACCGAGATCGAGAACGCATTGCGCGTGGTGCCCGAGATCGGACATCGTCGGGTCGGCAATATCGCGACCGCGATCGAACGACGACGCGTCGCCGATCTGCTTGCTCACATCGTCTCGCGCAATGGTGTGGTGGGCATCTTCCAGGGCGCGGCGGAGACAGGACCGCGTGCACTGGGTCATCGTTCCATCCTGGCGAACCCCGCCAATGCGTCGACGCGCGACACGCTGAATCGCCTCGTCAAGTTTCGCGAGCTGGTACGACCGCTCGCGCCGATGGCCACGCTCGAGGCGGCACGGCAATGGTTCGACCTGTTACCCGGCGCAGCTGACGGCGACTACAACGCGCACAACTACATGGTGCTCACCTGTCGCGCGAAGGCGGCTGCGCATGCCGCGATTCCCGCGGTGATCCATCACGACGGCACCTGCCGCGTGCAGATCGTGCGCGAGCACCTCGATCCGTTCATGCATGCCTATCTCAAGGCGATGGGAACGCGCGTGGGCGCCGAGGTCAGCGTGAACACCTCGCTCAACGTCGGGGCACCCATTGCGCAGACGCCCGCGCAAGCGCTCGAAACGCTTCGCAAGAGCAAGGGCATGCACGGCCTGTTCATGATCGCGGATGAAGGCGACGTTTACGTCGCATGGCACGACGTTGAGCAGGCACCCAAGGATGCCGGCAGAACGCTGCTCGGCTGGATCGCGCAGTGGGAACGCGAGACGTCCACGGCGACCCTGCACGCACCGCTCGGGTAAGCATTACCGTCGCGACGACGCAACGTCGGACAACGTCCGACAGCGCGAGCGCATCGGGCCTACATCTCGCATGCCCGCGGCACCGCACAAGCATTGACGAGGGAACCCTGCCCGGCCGCGGGGTACCAATACGAACGTACGTCGTCGACGCCGGGTTCGGCGCTCGGGGCGTCCATCGCAAAGGACCCGGCGACGACGGCACCGTTCGAAGACAAGGAGCATGTGATGAAGAGGAGCTTGATCGCACTTGCAACTGCGGGCGTACTCGCATCGGGCGCCGCTTTGGCGGCCACGCCGGCGGCCGACGTCCACGGCGCAACCGCGGCGTTCGTCCCGGTGCAGTACTACGGCGGCTACGATCGCTCGGACGAGCGCGCGCAAGCCGTCAACGATCGCGAAGCCAGGCTGAGCGCACGGATCGCTCGCGCCGAGGAGAACGGCCGCATCACGCACCGCGAAGCGCGCATGCTGTATCGTGAGCTCGGCGACATCCAGGCGCGCGAGCGCGACTTCCGCGCGGATGGACAACTGGGCTGGCGCGAAGCCGAAGACCTCAACCGTGATCTCGACCGACTGGCCGGCAACCTTCGCGATCAGATCCGGGACTGACGCCGCGAGCGAACATCTTTGACGCGTCAAGCGAACTGCGCAGAGGCGTCCTCTGCGCAGTTTTTTTCGTATGCCTGTCACTTGCAGCTCAATCCATTGGACTGCGTAAGGCGCGTCCACACGCGCTCGCCCGCGCCCACAGGAACGGGCGCCTGCACGCTCGCCCCGGCCGCGTAAGAGAAGTAGACCGAATCGCAATCGGGGAATGACACACGCATCGATCCCCACGGCGACATCGCTGCGGACGAGCCGAACGCCCCCGCGAATCCACCAGCGGCGAAACTGGCGAGCGGAACGTCGACGAAAGTCGCGCCCGGCGCAAAGCGAGCCGTACCGAAAATCCAGAAGGGACTGCCGTTCCTGTCATAGGTGAACCACGCCGCTGACAGGTAGCGTTGCGCGCCGCTGGTTTGACCGTCATCGCCGATTTCGAGCAGCAGGCCTTCGCCGTTGTGCGCACCATCGAAGTAGTTGCCGGCGTTGTATCCGCTGATCGGCATCGCTCCCGCAGCAGCAGGGTAGAGCGAGCGATCGTAGGCGGGAAGATCGAGCACGATGGCTGCCGGCCTCGGGGTGATTCCCGCCGACGTGGGGTCGGGGAGCGTGACGCGCAGGGCCTGATTGAAGTCGAAGTGGGTCGGCCCGATGCCCGCCGGCAGGCCGGGTGGCACGCCTTGCTGTGTCGACGCATCGCGCAGCACGTTCTCGACCACCAAAGTCATCGACGCTACGACGAGCGAACCCGGTTGCACGCTCGACATCGTGGTGTTGGGCTCCTGCGCGAGTCGAAGCGTCGCAGTGTAGTTGCCTTGAGTCGCCAGCAGGCCGTACTGGAACGGGAACTGCGCAGCGGTCGACGCAGGCGCGTTTGTCGCGCGAGCGATCCGCAACAGCAGGGCCGACCGGCCGCCGACGCACGCGACCCGCCAGAAGGTGAAATCGACCGGCTCGAATCCGCGGTATTCCATGGTGTCGAGATCGAGCGTCGCGAGCGTGACACTGTGTGAAAACGCAGGACCCGATGGTGTGTCGTTGAGCGGTGGGGCGAGACAGCTCGGCGGGTACGCTGCAGCCAACGGCGGCACTGGCCCCGTGGTGGCTGCATCGGCCGATCCGCCGATCATCGCGATTGTCAGCGCCGTCGCCAGCAAGCGAGCGCGAAGGGCAATGTCCGAGTTCATGATGATGTCCTCGCTGGAAGGATCGCGAACGATAACGGGCCTAGCGTCGAGCGCGAGCGCGCGGCGCGTCGTTCACGAACTCCGTTTCAACCGCCGCGGCCGACTTGCGCTGCGCATCGAGTGCACGTGCCAGGAGCCGCGGGGTTTCCATGCGCTGCGTCCACGCTGCGAATGCGTCGGTGGGTCCGTGCCATTGCAGGGCGTCGACGTTGCGAAACAGCGGCGCGTCCTCGCGCAAGGTCGCAAGCTGCTTGAACAGAAGCGCCAGTTCCAGACGATCGCCCAACACTTCGCGCGGGAAGCTTTCGATCGCGCCGTAGCGTTTGACCAGTTGCGCGGCGGTCACCGGGCCGATGCCGGCAATGCCGGGATAACCGTCGGCCGCGTCGCCGACCAGCGCGAGCAGATCGGGAATTCGCTCGGGATCGACGCCGAACTTCTCGCGAACCCCCGCGGCATCGCGGATCTTCTTGCTGCGTCGATCCACCTGGACCACCCGATCGCCACGAACGCTCTGGGCAAGGTCCTTGTCGGGCGTCCAGATGCAGACCTTGTCGACGCGCGCGTCGGCGGCGGCGAGAAACGCGGCCGAAGCAAGGGCATCATCGGCCTCGAGCTCGACCATCGGCCACACCACCACTCCCATCGCAGCAAGCGCTTCCTCGAGCGGATGGAACTGGGCGATCAGCATCGGCTCGATCCCCTGCGAGGTCTTGTAGCCGGCCCAGAGCTCGTTACGGAACGATTCGATGACGTGATCGGTGGCCACGCCCAGGTGCGTCGCGCCTTGCTCGATCATCTGCAGGGCGGTTTGCAGCACGCCGACGACGGCGCCGTACGGTGCATCGCGTCCCTTGTTGAAGCGGCGCAGTCCGTAGAAGTGACGAAACAGCTCATAGGTCCCGTCGACCAGGTGCACGATCATGGCGCTGCCTTCAGCAGATCCTCGCGCAGCGGCGTGAACACGTCGATGAGCGCGCCGGCTTCCAGCGCGCGCGCACCGTGCAACGCATTGGACGGCACGTAGATCGAGTCGCCGGGCGACAGCAGGTGCTTGCGGCCGTCGAGCGAATACTCGAAACGTCCGGCGACGCAATAGCTGATCTGCTCGTGGATGTGACGATGCTCGTAGCCGGCTGCGTTGGCGGCGAACTGCACTTCCATCAGCATCAGGCGTCCCTGCGCCTGCACGATGCGTCGCCGCACGCCCGGTTCCGCGTCCTGCCATGATCCGATGGCGCTCATGGCGCCTCCCTGGGTGACTTGCTTCATTATCGCTTGCCTGGCGCTTCCAGGCGGCATGCGGCAGCATCGATCGATCTCGGCTGCGGAAAAAGTGGAGCGCGGTGCGCGCAAGGCGCGTTTGCGCACGAGCCAACGCGGAGAAGTATTTCGGTGCGAAGCCCTAGTGTGGTGAGTCAGAAATTCGTTGGGCAAATCGCACCAGTTCGCTCCCAGGCATTGCTGGCGCCGGGCGACAGATTCCGCAGGCGGCGTCGCTTGCTCCGGTGGGTCGACACGCAGCCTGCTGCAAAGTCCCGACGGTCACGCGAGTGGGCATTCCACCATCAACCATCGCCCATCGCCCATCGCCCATCGACCATCGACCATCAACCATCAACCATCAACCATCGCCCATCGTCTCTGCCGCGCCTGCCTAGCACCCAAGCTGATCTGCGAGTTCGAGCAGGCTACTCGCCGAATAGTCGACGGGCGTCTGCGCCGTGCGTTCACCCGTGCTCCCGCGAAATTCGTCGGGACGGGCAATGAACGCCGTGCGAAGACCCGTCTGCGCGGCGGCGGCGAGATCCGAGGAATGGGCGGCCACCATCATGGCTTGCGCGGGCGCGCAGTCGAATGCGTCCGCCGCGGCGAGATACACCACCGGCTTGGGCTTGTAGTCGCGCGCGATCTCTGCGCCGAGTATCGCGTCCCACGGAAATGCGTTGCGACGCGCGAGGTCCACCATCAGCGAGATGTTGCCGTTGGAGCATGGCGCGAGCCGGTACTTCGTGCGCAACCGTTGCAGGCCGGCGGTGACATCCGGCCAGGCATCGAGGCGATGCCACGCGAGGTTGAGCTCGTCGCGCGTAGCCTCGCCGACGTTCTGCAGGCCCTGG
>DATKLH010000572.1:0-3495 GCA_035542515.1 Casimicrobiaceae bacterium | reverse complement strand
AGGAGTGAACCATGTGCCTCGCCATTCCCGCCCTCGTTGTCGCGTTGACCGAGCCCGACGCAGCGCTGATCGACGTCGGCGGCGTGCGCAAGACGATCTCCCTCGAGTTGGTCGAGGGCATCGCGCCCGGCGATTACGTCGTAGTGCACGTCGGCTACGCGCTCGCGCGACTGGATCCGGAGGAGGCGCAGCGTACGCTGGCCCTGTTCGCGTCCGCTGGCGAACTGGCGCTACCGTCGTGAAATACATCGACGAGTTCCGCGACGGTGCGCTGGCGCGCCGATTGTCCTCCGCGATCGCGCGCGAAGCCGACGGCGGACGCACCTACAACCTGATGGAATTCTGCGGCGGCCACACGCACGCGATTTCGCGCTACGGCATCGCGGATCTGCTGCCCGACAACGTGCACATGATCCATGGCCCGGGCTGTCCGGTCTGCGTGCTTCCGATCGGTCGGATCGACAGCGCGATCGAGCTCGCCGCGCGCCCCGGCCTGATCCTCGCAACCTACGCCGACACCATGCGTATCCCCGCGTCCAAGGGCCTTTCGCTCCTGAAAGCCAAGGCACGCGGCGCGGACATCCGGATGGTGTACTCGAGCGCCGATGCCCTCCGCATCGCGCGCGAGAATCCGGAGCATGAGGTCGTCTTCTTCGCGATCGGATTCGAGACCACGACGCCCCCGACGGCGGTTGCGATCCGGCAGGCGCAGGCGCTCGGCCTGTCGAACTTCAGCGTGTTCTGCAACCACGTACTGACCCCGGCCGCGATCACGAACATCCTCGAGTCGCCGGAGGTCCGGAAACTCGGTACGGTCCCGCTCGACGGCTTCGTCGGACCCGCGCACGTGTCGACCGTGATCGGCAGTCAGCCCTACGAGTTCTTCGCCGATGAATACTGCAAACCGGTCGTCATCGCGGGGTTCGAACCGCTCGACGTGATGCAGGCGATCCTGATGCTGGTGCGCCAGCTCAACGAGGGGCGCGCCGAGGTGGAGAACGAGTTCACGCGCGCCGTCGGCCGCGAAGGGAACGTGAAGGCGAAGGCGCTGATCGCAGAGGTCTTCGAGCTGCGCAGCTCGTTCGAGTGGCGCGGCCTGGGCGAGGTGCCGTATAGCGCGCTGCGTATCCGTGAAGCGTTCCGCGCCTTCGACGCGGAGGTCCGCTACGGCCTCGCCTATCGTCCGGTGCCCGACAACAAGGCATGCGAATGTGGAGCCATCCTGCGGGGAGTGAAGAAGCCGACCGACTGCAAAGTCTTCGGCACGGTATGCACGCCAGACAATCCCATCGGCTCGTGCATGGTTTCCTCAGAGGGAGCCTGCGCTGCGCATTACACTTACGGGCGCTTCAGGGACATTCCGGTCGTGGCGAGTGCGTCATGAGTCAGGTGCGCAGCGACTACGTCCGGCCGGTCGATTTCAAGCGTGGCCACGTGGACATGAGTCATGGCGGCGGAGGACGCGCGATGGGGCAGCTCATCGAGGAGCTGTTCGTGCGCGAATTCGACAATGCGTGGCTGCGTGCCGGCAACGATGGCGCCAGCGTGACGCTTCCTCCCGGCCGGATAGTCATCGCGACCGACAGCCACGTCGTGTCGCCATTGTTCTTTCCCGGCGGCGACATCGGCTGCCTGTCGGTTCACGGCACGCTGAACGACGTCGCGATGGGGGGCGCCCGCCCGCTGTACCTGGCCGCGAGCTTCGTGCTCGAGGAAGGCTTTCCGCTCGCCGATCTCCGACGCATCGTCACCTCGATGGCGCTGGCCGCCCGCGATGCTGCGGTGCCGATCGTCACCGGCGACACCAAGGTCGTCGAAAAGGGGAAGGGCGACGGCGTATTCATCACGACGACGGGCGTGGGCGTGATTCCCGAGGGCATCGACATCGCCGGCGACCGCGCGCGGCCGGGGGACGCAATTCTGGTGAGCGGTACGCTCGGCGATCACGGCGTGGCGATTATGTCGCTGCGCGAGAACCTGAGCTTCGAATCGACGATCACGTCGGACACTGCGGCATTGCACGGACTCGTGGCCGCGATGGTCGCGGCGGCGCCGCGGATCCATTGCCTGCGCGATCCCACGCGAGGGGGCCTGGCGACGACCCTCAACGAGATCGCGACGCAATCGGGTTGCGGCATGATCATTCGTGAGCGCGACCTCCACGTGAAGCCGCAGGTCGCTGCGGCGTGCGAATTCCTGGGGCTCGACCCGCTCTACGTCGCCAACGAGGGCAAGCTCGTCGCGATCGTACCCATGGAGGATAGCGAAGCCGTGCTTGCGGCGATGCGCGCGCACCCGCTCGGTCGCGATGCCGCGCTCATCGGTTCCGTGGTCGAGGACCCGCATCACTTCGTGCAGATGCAGACCACGTTCGGTGGGTGGCGTAACGTCGACTGGCTCACCGGCGAGCAGCTGCCGCGCATTTGCTAGCGCCATGCCCGCGCTACGATGCGCATCCTGCTCCTGACGCACGCGTTCAACGGTCTTACGCAGCGCCTGTTCGTCGACCTGCGCGACTGGGGCCACGAGGTTTCCGTCGAGTTCGACATCAACGACCGCGTGACCGAGGAAGCGGTGGCGCTGTTCCGGCCGGAGATCGTGGTCGCGCCGTTCCTCAAGCGCGCGATCCCCGAGAGCGTTTGGCGCGCATATCGCTGCATCGTGATACATCCCGGCATTCCCGGAGACCGGGGCCCGTCGGCGCTGGATTGGGCGATCATGCGCGACGAGCCCACCTGGGGCGTCACGGCGCTGCAGGCCAACGGCGAGATGGACGCAGGCGACATCTGGGCGTCCGCGCGGTTCGCGATGCGGCGCTCGACCAAGTCGAGCCTGTACCGCAACGAGGTGACCGAAGCGGCCGTCGACGTGATTGCGCAAACCTTGCGCCGCCTCGACGATCCTGGGTTTCGGCCAAGGCCGCTCGATTACGGGCATGTGGACATCGAGGGTCGCAGGCGGCCGCCGATGTGCCAGGCGGACCGTGCCATCGACTGGGAGCACGACGATACCGACACGATCCTCGGCAGGGTGCGCGCGGCCGACGGTGCTCCTGGCGTGCTCGATACCATCGGCCGCGAGCGCTTCTACCTCTACGGCGTGCATCCGGAAGGGCGGTTGCGAGGACCAGTTCCGGGCGCGATCGTCGCGCGGCGCGACGGAGCGATCTGCCGGGCGACGCGCGACGCTGCCATCTGGATCACGCATCTCAAGGGCGCCGAAGATGCGAGCGCTTTCAAGTTGCCGGCGGCAAGAGTGCTCGCTGGTCGGCTGGTGGACGTGCCTCAGAATGCGATCGCCCCGCACCGCACCGTCGATCACGCGACCTGGCGCGAGATCGAATACGTCGAGCACGGTGCGGTAGGCTTCCTGCACTTCCGGTTCTACAACGGCGCGATGAGCGCGGCGCAGTGCGTGCGCCTGCGACGGGCTTATCGGTATGCACGCTCGCGTCCCACGCGCGTGATTGCCCTCATGGGTGGCGACGATTTCTGG
>DATKLH010000571.1:0-9057 GCA_035542515.1 Casimicrobiaceae bacterium | reverse complement strand
ACGCAGCCCTGCATCGGCAGCAACGTCTCGATCTGAGTCCGCTGGTTGTCCGCGAGGTCCGCGTAGCGGTCGGTGAGCTTGAAGTCGATCGACGACAGCCCTACCGTTCCCGCGTTGGCAACGTGCGTGACCTGCACGCGGGCCGGCTTGCGAGCGAGAATGGCGGGCCGTCCGCCCTTCGTATGGGTCGAAAGATCGACCAGCAGGTCGAGGTCGTCGTCCGCGATGCGTCGGGCCGCCGCGTTTTCATCGAGCCTCGCGATCGTCTCGAAGCGATCGGCGAGCTGCTCGAACTTATCGGTCCACGCATCGCGCTCGCTCGACAGCGAATAGAAGTAAAGCTCGAAGCGATCGCGATCATGGTGCTGCACGGCTTGCCACATCATCTTTCCCATGACGTGATTGCGCAGGTCGGCCGACAGATAGCCGATGCGGATACGCCCCGGCTTGCGCTGCGTCGAAGCAGGCAGCGCGCCTCCATACACGTGCTGCGCGGTGGCGTCGTAGGTCGTGGAGAACCGATGAATCGTTTCGGGGTCGACGTCGAAGTACAGCAGCAGGTGCAGGAGTTGCTCGAGGCAGTCGACCAGCTCCTGCTCGTTCGTCGCGACGAAGCGCTCGTCACGCAAGTCGTCGAGGTAGCGTTCCAGACGCGCGAAGTCGGCCGAATACTGGCACGCCTCGAGCGCCTGTACGGCGAGGGAGAGCGCCTCGGGACAACTCGACTCGAAGCGGCGGAAATTGTCGATGAAAACGTCGATCTGTCCGGCCGTAAGCAGCGCTTCACCCAGCTGCTTGTAGGCCGCGACATGCTTCGGATCGCGCGCAATCACCTGCCGGTACGCGGCGATTGCCGCAAGGCGATTGCCTTGTTCGCTGAAGATGGCACCCAGGTTGAAATCCGCCGCGATGAGGTCCGGCCGAAACGCCAGCGCGCGTTGATAGCTGCGCGCCGCGTCCGCGTAGCGCCGCGCCATCTGCAGCGCGGCGCCGAGGTTGAATTGCGTGTCCGCGTCGGTGGGATCACGCCGCGCAGCGCTATCCAGGAACGCCACCGCACGGTCGGCGTCGCGAAACCGAAGTGCGGCTGCCCCCGCGGCGCGCAATAACGGAGTGGATGCGTGCGCGTCGAGCGAAATCAGCGCGTCCGCAGCCGCTCGGTCCCCCAAGGTTGCCGCGGCATCGATCGCAGCAATGCGTGCGTCCTCGTACGCGGGTGCCTGTTCAACCGCGTCACGAAAGCATTCCAGAGCTTGCGCAATCCGGCCGCGCTCGCGCTCGATCACACCGATCAGATACGACGCTGGCGCATGGCCCGGCTCGACATCGAGCACGCGTCGGTAACCGGAAGCGGCCGCATCGAGATCGCCGCGCTGGTGCGCATCGACCGCGGCACTCCAGAGTTGTGCGAGGCTTTGAGCGTCGACGGTCGCCGTGACCGTCGGGAACGGGCTCGCAATGAATCCATTCGACTCTGGCCACACGTCATCGATCAGTGGCCCGACATTGGGAGAGGGCAAGCCGGGCAGCGTCAGGATGCGACGCGCCGGGCGCGCGGCGAGGAAGGGTCCGATCGCCGCGTCCATGCCGACGCCGTCGATGAGCAGATCGGCGTCGAGCTGTGCAACGCGACGCGCGTCGTTCAGGTCCGGGCGTGGTGAAAGCAGCATCCGATCGTCGGCGCCGTGCGCCAAGGTGGACGTCGCCATGCCCACGACCGCCATCGAGACCACCGCGCCCCGTGGTAGAGCACGCGCAACGCGCTGCGGCAACTCATCTTCGGCATCCGCGCGGCCGACGACGACGACCCGCAAAGCTTCGCCCGCGGTGCGACGGGGCCACAGGATCGGAGTCGGCGGACGGAAATGTGTCACGCATGCATCGGCGTAGACACTAGCGAATGGGACGGCGCGAGGATCGGCGAGACGACGCGCGATCCGCGCGATCCGCCGCATGGCATCGACGTCGTTGCGCGCAATCGCGCGCCCGGCGGTCGACTCGAACAACGCACGCGCCGCGCCGGTCGCCGCGTTCGCTTCTGCAACGTATTCGCAGATCACTGCAATCAGGTGCAGCGGCCAGTCCCGAACCGCGCCGGTTCCGACCTGTCGAACAACCGCATCGAGCACGCGCGGCCGACTGCGACGATCCAATGAAAGCGCGAGCGTTCCGCCCGCCGCCGGTAGCGCAAGCAGTTCCGGCGATGCATCGACCGCTGCGACAAGAGTCGCTTCGTGCTCGAAGACCTCGGCGCGCTCCGCGAGCACCAGGCCGGCGATGCCCCCAAGCAAGCGTGCGCGCCTGTCGGCCGCATCGAGTGCCAGAGCGCGCGCTGCGGCTTCATACGCGTCACGAGATTCGCCCAGGCCGAGTCGAGCCTCGGTCAGCGCCTGCCACGCCGGCGCGAAGTCGGGATCGGCTTGAGCGCTCCGGTACCATGCGGAAACCGCGTCGGGCAATCGACCGAGCTGCCAGAGGACTTCGCCGAGATGGAACCACGCTTCACGTCCAGTCTCGTCGTCGCGCAAGGCACGCCGGAAGCACAGCATCGCATCGACCGGACGTCCCTCGATTTGATGCGTGCGACCGCGCGCGATCCACTCCGCGTACGCGCCGCTCATGCCGGCAGCCGCGCCTTCAGCGCATTTACGACCGAGCGCGGCGCGAGCCGATAAAGCAGTCGTCCCACGCGGGTGTGGCGAATGGCGAGTGCGGCCTGCGCGACGCGCGCGCCTGCCGAGCGCGCTTCGTCGTTGTTGCTGGTCGAGGCGCTTGGCCGGGCAGGCTCATCCTGCGGCGAATCGGCTACCGGCGCAGCCACGAGCGGAGGCGTCCACGGGCGGTAGCCGAGTGCGTCCCGGACCTGATCGCGAGGCAGCCGCCGTAGCCGAGATGTCGATGCTCGCGTGCCGACACGTCGATAGATGGCCGTGGTCGCGCCGGTCATCTCTGCGACGCTCGAGTGATGTATCGCGCGCGCATGCGCGGCGGCGTCATCGAGCTCGCGAGCGTGCTCAGGCGAAAGCAACGCGACGATGCGATCGAGCATGCGCGCTTCATCGCGCCATTCCTCTTCGCTCATCACGAAGCCTGCACGCGAGCCGGCCACGCGCTCGGCAAGCGCGCCGATCGGTGGAACGAGCACCGGCCTTCCGTTGCTCCATGCCTCGCTGAGCGTATAGCTGAACGTTTCCGGCCCGGCCGACGGATAGAGCACGAGCGCGACGCGATAGTGGTCGAGCAGATCGGGAAGATCGCCCGGTGCATAGTGGCCATGCACGGTGAAGCGACGGTCCTCCGAGTGCCAGGGGGCATGTTGCACATCGAGGTAGCCGATCAGCACGAAGCGCACGTTGGCAGCACGCTCGCGAGCGAGCTCGACGAGTCGCTCGAGGCGACGAGCCCCCTTGTCAGGACCGATGGCACCGAGCACGGCCACCGTGGGCGCACCATCATCAGGCAGCACCACACCCATGCGCACGCCGTTGCTGCGCGCGCTGTCGCGATCGACTCCGTGCGCGATGCGCTCGATCCGCAATTCGGGGAAATAGATCCTGAGCGTCGCTGCCGCCCACTGCGAAGGCGCGATGATGAACGACGCGCCGGAGAGCAGCCGTGCGTGCCGTTCGCGCCATTGCGCCACATCGATACCGGCGAACTCGGGGCGCTTGGAAAGGCAGCGCGTGCAGTGCGCGGCATCGGTCTGCGCTCCGCAATACATGTCGTCGGTACCGAGGAAGGTGATCGTCGGGCACGCGAAATTGAGATCGTGCACGGTGTAGCCGTACGGAATGCCGGTCGCGGGGACCGCGTCGAGCAAGCCTTCGCGGCAGCCCGAGATGTTGTGCAGGTGGATCAGATCGACACCGAAGGTCCCGCACAATCCACCGATGAAGTCGCGCCAGGTCTGCGAATCTCGCCGCGACAGCTCGAAGGCGATGACATCGCCATCGGCGCGATGCTCCTCGAGTTGCCAGGCATCGCCGACGGCGATGGCGAGGTAGTGACGCCAGCCGTTACCCGAGGCGGCGATGAGCGCCCGCACATGACTCTCGGTCCCGCCACCGTGATGGTGAATGACGTGGAGAATGCCGCGGCCCGGTTGCGCAAGGACGCGATGCCGCGAACGCGCCGCCTCGCGCAATGCCCGCAATGGATCCGCGGCGATGTATTCGCGGACCATCGGGGTGTAATGCGGATGTCGCGCGTCCAGAATCGCTCCGTTGTGCGCTCCGAGCTCGGCCTTGCGCCCGACAAACGAACGCTCGCCGTAATGGACGACAAACGCGTCGTCGGCGAGAACGTTGCGCCAGCCCGTTGCCGCGGCCCGCAGGCAGAAGTCGTTTTCCTCGCCGTAGCCGATCCCGAAGACCTCGTCGAACACACCGATCGCATCGATCAGCGCCCGACGCACGTACATGCAGAAGCCCACTCCGGTCGGCAGGTCAGGATAGGTGGGCACTGCAGCGTCGCGCAGAGCGGCCGCGACAGGCTCCGCGGAGTCACCTGCGTGCCATGCGTTGGCCACGCAAAAGCGCGGATACGAACAGATCTCGGCATTATTGGAAAACGGCGTGATCGTCCCGATCCGCGGATCGGATGCCGCGCAGCAACGCAACGCATCGAGCCAGCCTTCCGTGACCTCGGTGTCGGAGTTGAGCAGCACGACGTCGCTGGCGGACGCGCGCATGCCGCGATTCGCCGTGCCGGTGAAGCCGAGGTTGCGTTCGTTGCGCAGGAGCCGGACCTGCGGCAGCGAGCGCCGCTGCAACTCCTCGAAATAGTCGCCGACTCCCGTGCCCGGCGAAGCGTCGTCGATCAGCGTCAAGCGGTAATCGCTGCCGCTATGCGCGAGAACGCTTTCGACACAGCGGCGCAGGTCGTCGGCCGCGCCGTAGACCGGTACGATGATGTCGATCGCCTCGCGCGTCACGGCCGTCATGATGCGCGCAAGCGATCCCAGAGGCCGCGCATGCGTAGCCACGGCAGGAGCAACCACCAGCGCGCGCTGGCGCGATAGGCGATGATGCGTTCCTGCGCGGTCACCGCGCGCTCGAGCTCCACGCGCTGGGCATCGAGTTCCGCGATCCGCTGACCACGCTGCGCGCATTGTGCATCGAGTTCCGCCAGCCGCTGCTCGCGCTGCTGTCGCTGCACGTCGTATTCGCGCAATTCGCGCTGCACGCGCTCCAGCTCGCTGCGAACGTCCTGGAGGGACGTCTCGGCCGCTTCGCGCGCACTGTTGACTTCGACGAGCTGCCCGTCGCGCTCGACCACGATGCGCTCGCGGTACGCGACAAGCTCTTCGAGATGGCGAATGTGCGCGGTCTGCGCATCGAGCGCAGCGTCCCGTTCCCCGAGCAGCGCGTCGAGTCGCTGGACTTCAGCGCCCTGCTGGTCGAGCCGTGTCCACTCGCGGTCTTCGGTATCCGCGAACAGCGACAACGCCGGCGCCTCTTGAGGCAGGTCGGCGCGATCGCGCGCTGCGATGACCACGAAGTACATCGCCTCCGGCGCGTGTGCAGGCGCTACTCGTCCGTGGTCGCCGGCGAGGATCTCGTAGCCGTGCTCCGGCGCTTCGGCCCACAGCGCCGAGCTGAGCAAGCGATGCTGTCGATACCAGCGTCGCGCATGGAAATGCGCGTCGAGCAGGTGCTCGAGCTCGTGCCGATCCAGCTCGTGCACGTGGAATGGATTCGCATATCCCCGCGCGTCGGAGTACTGCGGCCGATTGGGCGAAGACAGGATCAGCGCGCCTCGCGGCGCAAGCACGCGGTCGAATTCGGCAAGCATGCGGCGCTGATCCTCGTTTGCCACATGCTCGATTGTCTCGAACGACACGATTGCGTCCACCGACGCATCCGGCAGGGGCAGCGTCACGACCGACCCGCACTCGAAGGTCACATTTCCCGTGGCGCCGTAGCGCCTGCGCGAATGCTCGATGGTGGAAGGATCGACGTCGATCCCCACGACGCTCGCCGCAACCTCGGCGAGCAGCGCGGTGCCGTAGCCTTCTCCGCACGCGACATCGAGCACCCGCCGACCGGCCACGAAGCGGCGCGCGAACGCGTAGCGATGCCAGTGCTCGAACGCGATCTCGCCCGCCGTGCCGGGGACGAAGCGTTCGCCGGTGAAGGAAAGCTCGGTGGGCATGGTGGGTTGCTGGCGCAGCTCTGCGTAGCTCGATGAGCGTGGGTCCCGCATCGGGATACTGCAATATCAGTGGCGACTGTGGACGGGTCCCGGGTCGAGCCGACTGCCGGATCAACAGCGACGGATGGATCGGCAATTCCTCCGTACCGCCGGTCTACTCATGCGCGCGATCTCGCGGCTATCAAAGAACGAATTTCGCCCAGCTGGCTTGCCGCCTTGCGTAGCCCCACGGCCGTCCAGCAGGCGTCGCGGAGCATCGCTTATAAAAGCCTCGCACCCCCGCGCCGGGTCACGCGGGCCGGGCGGCCGTTCACCGCGCCGCTATTTTATCCGAGCGCCCGTGGCGGTTCGCTCTAAGGCGAGCTGTGCCATCGATGCGGCAGGCGCACGAAGCCGAGCTCGCGCGAATCCCCGGTGATGGTCAGCGACCGCTCGACGTTGTCGAACAGGCGCACGCCCTCGGGATCGAGCGCATGCGCGCGCACGAAGTACTTGCCCGGCAGCAGCGGAAGGCCGGCAAAGCTCAGCGCGAACGCGAAGCGATGATCGTCGATGCGCGAGGGGGCGACGCGGTCCATGTCGGTCGCCACACCGTAAACGGGCGTGCCATCGGCACGCACCAACCCGATGAGCACGACGGGCGCCCGTCCGTCCGGCGAATAGACCTCGCCGTGAAGCGTGAGATCGTCGCCCTCGCCCAGCGTATCCGAGGGTTCGATCAGCAGCGATTGCACGGCGTAGACACCGGCGGCCGCTGCGACGCGCTCCGCGATCGGGACCTTCTCGCCCTGGCTTTTCTCTTCGTGATACGCGAGATACGCCTGGGTCACGTCGGCGGCGGCCCCATAGCGCTCGACCTTGCCGTCCTTGAGCCACAGCGCGTGTCGGCACAGCTTCTGAACGTGATACATGCTGTGCGAGCACAACAGGAGCGTGCCCTGGTTCTCGAGGTAGCGTTCCATCCACGCGATGCACTTCTTCTGGAACGATTCGTCGCCCACTGCGAGCACTTCGTCGGTGATGAGGATCTCGGGCGCGAGCGCGGTCGCGACCGCGAAGCCCAGGCGCACGACCATGCCGGACGAATAATGCTTGATCGGGTCCCTGATGTGCTCGCCCAGGTCGGCGAACGCGATGATCTGGTCGCGCTTGCCGCGGATCTGATCAGGTGTGAGCCCCAGCAACGCACCGGCGAGATCGATATTCGCCTCGCCGGTGTACTCGGGATGGAATCCGGACCCGAGCTCGAGCAGCGCCCCGACGCGCCCGTTGACCGTGACCGTGCCACGCGTGGGCTGGATCACGCCGGCGATGATCTTGAGCAGCGTCGATTTGCCCGCGCCGTTTTCACCGATCACGCCAAGCGACTCGCCGCGCCGCATCTCGAAGCTCACGTCGTCGAGTGCGCGAAACACATGGGCCGGAGCGTGCTTGCGCAACAGATCCCACACCAGGCGCACGCGACCGCCCGCCGACTCGATCTTGGCGTAGTCCTTGCCGACCTGCGATAGCGCGAGCAGCGGTCGCATGGTCAGACGAAATCCTCGAAATGGGGAGCGAGGCGACGAAACACCCAGCGGCCGATGGCGAAGACAAGGAGCGCGCCCGCAGCCATGACGAGGTCGTCGATCTGCAGCGCCATGCGCCCGTCGAGCAGGCAATCGCGCAAGCGTCCCACGAGCCACCCGAACGGATTGGCCGCGACCCACGGCCTCAGCGATTCGGGAACCAGGGTCAATGGATAGAGGATCGGCGTCAGGTACATCAGGATCATGAGCAGCGGCATGAGCACGTGCTCGATGTCGCGCACGAAAACCTGGATGGCCGCAAGCGCGAGCGTAATGCCGACCACCGCGACGGCCATGACAAGCCACAGCGGCACCGCGATCAGCAGGCCTTCCAGATGGATCGGCTCGCCGACACTCCGCAATACGAGCAGCACGCATACGTAACCGACGAATTGCAGGGTGAGCGTGGCGGCAACCGACGCGTAGACGACGAGCTCGTTGGGAAACGCGACCTTGCGGATCAGGCCGGCGTTGCCGATGAGGCTCACCGTGCCACGCTGCATCGCTTCCTGCGCGGCGAGCCACGGCCACAGCGCGACCGCGACGAAGGCGAGAAAGCTCTGGCCGGCGAAGCCGGTCGCACGAAAAACCGTGGTGAATATGAAATGGTAGACCGCGAGCAGCGCGAGCGGATGCAGCAGCGCCCACGCGATGCCGGTCACGCTTCCGAGGTAGCGCGTGAACAGCTCGCGCCGGTAGAAGTTGTTGAACAGCGCCCGATTGCGCGCCGCTGCAGTGCCCGGCGGCGTGACCGAGGCGGGGCCGGGGTCGCGCTCGCGCGACAGTGCAGTCGACGGTTTCAAGAGGGGCTTGGGCCGATGAGCCGCGCCACGCGGGCGCAAAGGTCAATTTACCATGAGCCCCGTACGCACTCGGCGAGCCCGGACAGGAGCGCGAGGTCGAGGACAATCGTGCAGGCGTCGACTGTCGCGGACAGGCGAGGACGTGAAGCGGCATGCGGTACGATTGACCGATTCGATTCGCGTAGTCTTCCCCCTGCTTGCCATAGGCGCGTCGACGCCACGTATGACTCCGCTCCTGCAACAAGCCATGGCGCATCACCAGCGCGGACAGCTCGTCGAAGCCGAGCAGCTCTACCGCGCGGTCATCGCACAGGATCCTGCGCACTTCGATGCTCTGCACATGCTGGGTGTCCTGTGCCTTCAGCGTGGCGACGCCGTTGCGGCTGCGAGCGTGCTGGCGCAGGCCGTTCGTGTGAACGGCCAAAGCGCGCCGGTTCTGTGCAATCTCGGTCTCGCCCTGCAAACCCAGCAACGCTGGCAGGACGCGCTCTCATACTACGATCGCGCGCTCGCGCTGAACGGCAGCTTTCCCG
>DATKLH010000570.1:0-4735 GCA_035542515.1 Casimicrobiaceae bacterium | reverse complement strand
GCCCGCGCAGATCGGCAAGGCGCTGCGCGGCTATGCGGATTTCTATTCGATGTATCTCAATGGCGCAATGACGCCGGCGCAGGTGACCGCGCGGCGTCCGGATCTCGCGTCGTTGTGGTATGACGAGCCCGCGCATCAATATGGTCGTCCGGCACGTTATTACCAGCAGGTTCAGGCGCTCGACGTCGCAGGGACATGGAGCGAAGTGCGCGTGCCTGTGCTGATCCTGCACGGCGAATACGACTGGATCATGTCGCGCGACGACCAGGATCTCATCGTCGCGACGGTGAATCGGCAACGCGCCGGTCTCGCGCGGCTCGTGCTGGTGCCGCAGATGGACCACAACCTGCAGCGCTACGACTCACCCCTGCGCGCTTACCGCGAGGAGGGCGGGCGTCCGGTCGATGGCATCGCCCAGGAGATCGTGCGTTTTGCGCGCAGCGTGCTCGCTGCGCTGCCCGACAAGTAAGGCTTGCTCGCGGTGAGTGGAAGCGAGCGCCAGGTTCGCGAGAAACGCGTCGCGGTCAGCCGGACGGCGGTGGAAGCTTGGCGAGCAACGCGGTGGCGAGGCTCGATTCGCGCTTGTAGAAGCCTTCGGTGTGGAACGTCTCCTCGAGCGCGAACAACTCGTAGTCGAGGTGATGACACACTTCGTGGCAGAGCGTGCGCAGGAAGGTCTTGAACGCGACCACCTGCTTGCGCGCCGCCGTGCGCATCCACACCGTGATACGAGCCTTGATGCGCCCTTCCTCCGGCTCGTAGAGGCCGTGCAACTCGCCGGTGCCGTCCGCGGGTCGGCGTGCAAGCACGCGTATGCGAATCGGCGGGACGTGGTAGCCGGCGGTCAGCTTGTCGACCAGCGCCTGGCTCGCGCGCTGAACGCCGAGGCGGTCGTCGCGCAACAGCGTGTCGCGGATCGCCGCGACATCGTCGGTCGCATCGATCCCCGGAGGCAGTCCGATGGCGCCGATCGCATCGCTGCGACGATAGATCTGCTTGCCCGCCGGCGACAGGCGTTCGTAGTACGCGAAGGGCATTCAGCGATCGGAGGCCAGGAATCAGACGAGGGTGTCCGATACCGATCCTGAAAGAGGAGAGCGACCCATGACAGCGCCGCGCGCGCGGCGCGCCTCTTGATACCTGATTCCTTACCTCTGATACCTGGCTACGCCTTCTTGACCTTCTCCAGCATCTTGAAGATGCCCTTGGGCGCGCCTGCGAACATGCGCTTGAAGCTCTTCGGCAGACAGCGCCGTTCGAGGGTGTTGCGGCGGGTGCGGTTGCGTTCAGCCATGATCGTATGGACTCGAAAGAGGTTGGCAGGGGATTGGGCGGGGTCGCATTCTACCTGATCGGCAGGCGTTGCCCGGGATCATGTCCGTCGCGGCGCCTGGTGCCCGACGCCACGCACCCCGATACGCGCAAGCTAGCCCGCTAGCGCATGCCGACGCGGATATCGCCGAATACGCCTTGCGCCGCGCGCGGCAGCGCGCGCCAGTATTGCTTGGGCCCGTTGACCTTGCCGCCCAATTCCTTCGCCGCATGCCAGGGCCAGCGCGGGTTCCACAGCAATGCGCGCGCCATCGAAACCATGTCGGCGTCGTGCGTTGCGACGATCGACTCGGCGTGCTCGGCGTCGCTGATCAATCCCACCGCGGTCGTCAAAGCCCCGGTTGCCCGCCTGATCTCGCGCGCAAACGGTACCTGATAGCCGGGTGCGAGCGGAATCTTTTGCCTCGGCGAAACGCCTCCGCTGCTGCAATCGATGAAATCGCAGCCGCGATTGCGAAGTTCGCGTGCGAGCGTCACCGATTCCTCGAGCGTCCAGCCTCCGTCGACCCAATCGACGCAGGAAACGCGCACGCCGAGCGGCTTGCGATCGGGCCATTTCGCGCGCACCGCATCGAACACCTCGAGCGGAAAGCGAATGCGATTCTCGAACGATCCGCCGTAGCGATCGCTGCGGTGATTGGCGATCGGCGAGAGGAATTCGTGCAGCAGATAGCCGTGCGCGAAATGCAGCTGCAGCGCGTCGATGCCGCAGCGGTCGGCACGTTGCGCGCCAACCGCGAATGCATCGCGAATGCGCGCCAATCCGTTGACGTCGAGCGCCTGCGGCGCGCGCTCGCCTTCGGCATGCGGAAGCGCCGACGGGGCCAGCGTGGTCCATCCTCCTTCGCCGACCGGGATGATTTGGCCGCCGTCCCACGGTGCGCGGGACGAGCCCTTGCGACCCGCATGAGCGAGCTGCATCGCCACCGGCATGGCCGGCGCCTCGCGTCGCACGCGCTCGAGTGTGTCGCCGACCGCCTGCTCGCATGCGTCGTCGTAGATGCCCAAGTCGCCCGGCGAGATGCGTCCCTCTTCGGTGACCGCGGTCGCTTCGATGGTGAACATGCCTGCGCCGGACAACAGCATCTGACCCCAGTGCAGCATGTGCCAGTCGGTGGCGCGGCCATCCACCGCCGAGTACTGGCACATCGGCGATACCACGATGCGATTGGCAAGCGTCAGGTCGCGCAGCTCGAGGGGCGTGAAGAGGAAGCTCATGGTCTTGGCGTCGAGTCGTCCGGGTTGGCCAGCACGCGCGCACGGAACCTTTCGAATCCGGCATCGCGGTCGCGATAGTCGCTTGCGATTCTATGCGCGATGCGCCGGTGCTCATCGGCGAGGAATGCTTCGATGCCTGCGCGCTGGTAGGCCTCGAGATTGCGATCCGACGCGAGGAGGATCCGGGCGGCGAGCGATGCGTCGACTGCATCGCGGTCGGCGAGAAACAACTTCGCATCGCGCGGCAGCTGGGCAAGCAGCTCGGAGATCGCATTCTGTGCGCGCGGCGAGCCGATGGCGACGCACTCGGGCCAGCGCGTGGGACCGCGCGCAATCGGCCGCCACGCTGCGGCAAGGAAATGCGCGGGCCGGTGCACGATCACGTCGCGCCCCTCGTCGTCCTGCTCGCGCAAAACGCACACCACGAGGCCGATCCACGTCTGTGCGCCTGGCTGCGCGACCAGTCGCCGGGCAACGTTCGACAGTGAATCGGAGGGATCGGATGCGGCCACGACGACACTCGGATCAGCAGCGCGCGGCGCTTGCTCGACCACGCGCGCACCACACTGCGCGCCTGCGAGGTCGCTGCGGCCTTAGCGCGTCTCGACTTCGAACGCGATCAGCTTGCTCGGTTGCGCGAGCATATTGGTGCTTGGCACGTACGACATGCGTACCTTGGTCGAACCCACGCCGTCGCCGCGAAACCGGAACTCGGTGGTGGCTGCCGATGGATTGACAGCGGCGAGCACCCTCGGTGCCGCGCCGGAGGGAAACAGCGACAGATCGTTGTCGAGCTCGGCGCGCCACTGGAAGCCCGCGGACGCGTCGAGCGGAAGCTGCACGAACAACTGTTGCGTGCGCGCGAGCGTCAGCTTCTTGCCGTCGACCTCTTCGCCGACCACAAGCGGCGGTGGCGTATCGCGCGGAATGACGTAGTAGCGGGGCAGGTAGCTGCATGACGACAGCGCCACCGCCGCGACCGCGAGCATGACGATGGCGCGCCGACGATGGCGCGACAACCGAGTTCTCACTGCCTCGAACGACTGCGCCGATCGGTTCACGACGACCCTCCGCTCGCGATTGCACATGAGCGATCGCCGCGAGCCCGCGCGCTCAATCCGCCGCAACGGTCTCGCGTACGCCGGCCGCCTCGCGCAGCGCGTGCACCTTGTCGGTGGCTTCCCAGGTGAACTCGGGCTCGTCGCGTCCGAAATGGCCGTAGGCCGCCGTCTTGCAGTAGATCGGGCGCAGCAGGTCGAGCATCTGGATGATGCCCTTGGGACGCAGATCGAAGTGCGTCTTCACCAGCTCGGCGATCCTGGTGTCCGGAACGCGTCCGGTGTTCTCGGTGTAGACGGTCACGTTGATCGGCTTCGCCACGCCGATCGCGTAGGAGACCTGCACCTGGCATTGCCGTGCGAGACCGGCGGCGACGACGTTCTTCGCAACGTAGCGAGCGGCATAAGCGGCGGAGCGATCGACTTTGGACGGATCCTTGCCGGAGAACGCGCCACCGCCGTGCGGCGCCGCACCGCCATAAGTATCGACGATGATCTTGCGGCCGGTCAGGCCCGAATCGCCGTGCGGCCCGCCGATCTCGAACCGACCGGTGGGGTTCACGAGATAACGTGTGCCATTGAGCATGTCGCGCGGGAACGTCGGCTTGATGATCTCCTCGATCACCGCCTCGGCGAGCTCCTTCTGCTTCTCGTTCATGCTGGGATGGTGCTGCGTGGAGAGCACCACCGTATCGACGCTCCTGGGCTTGCCGTCGACGTAGCGAACGGTGACCTGCGACTTCGCGTCCGGGCGCAGGAACGGAAGCCGGCCGTCGCGACGCACCTCGCTTTGGCGCTGCACCAGCCGATGCGCGTAGTAGATCGGGAACGGCATGAGCGCCGGCGTTTCATCGCAGGCGTAACCGAACATCATGCCCTGGTCGCCTGCGCCCTGGTTCAGGTAATCGTCGGAGGCGCGGTCAACGCCTTGCGCGATATTCGGTGACTGACGGCCGTAGCAAACCATCACCGCACAACCGTCGGCGTCGAAGTGCAGCATCGGATCGTTGTAGCCGATGCGACGGATGGTCTCGCGTGCGACGCGCGCGTAGTCGACATTGGCGCGGGTGGTGATCTCGCCGCTCATGACCACCAGGCCGGTGGAGACCAGCGTCTCGGCCGCGACG
>DATKLH010000569.1:0-2364 GCA_035542515.1 Casimicrobiaceae bacterium | reverse complement strand
GCGCGGCGCCATCGTGCATGACGGTACCATTGGATATCGTTCGTTACCAAGCCGCTTTTTCGATCTTCTTCGAGCGTTCATTGGACGTCGGAGAGACAACGACGTATCGTCGTCCCGTCCCGGTACCTCCCGGGGTACAATCGGTACCAAAGATCCCGAGGAGAACAGCCCCATGAGCGCCATCGCACATCTTCCGCTGATCGACATCGACGCGCATTTCACCGAGCCGGCGGACCTGTGGACCGCGCGCGCACCGGCCGCGCTGCGCGACGTGGCGCCGCGCGTCGTGCGCAAACCCGACGGCAGCGACGCCTGGGTCGTCGGACGCGACTTCGAACTGTCCGGTCCCGGTTTCTGCGTGATCCGCCCCGACGGCTCGAAGGCGATGGCGATGTACACGCTGCCGCGGCTCGAGGAGATGACGCCAGCGGCCAGCCAACCGCAAGCGCGCGTGCGCGCACTCGACGAACAAGGCATCGCGCGACAGATCCTCTATCCGAACGTGCTCGGCTTCGCCGGCGGCTCGATGATGCGCATCGAAGACCGCACGCTGCGTAACTTCTGCGTCCAGGCGTACAACGACGCGGCTGCAGACTTGCAGCGCGCGAGCGGTGGGCGGCTGTTGCCGCAGGCCATGCTGCCGTTCTGGGAACCGCGCGAGGCCGCGCGCGAACTCGAGCGCTGCCACGACAAGCTGGGGCTCACCGGTTTCACGATGACCGACTCGCCGGAGACGTGGAATCTCCCGTCACTCGTCGATCCGGCATGGGATGCGCTCTTTTCGACTGCGCAGGAGCGCCGCCTGCCGGTGAACTTCCACATCGGCTCCGGCAATCCCGCCAACGCGCTGTGGCCCGGCATCGGTCCGCCGCGGGCCATCGGCGCGGTCTCGACGATTCTGTTCATCGCCAATGCGCGCTGCATCGTCAACCTGATCTTCAGCGGACTGCTCGACCGCTATCCGACGTTGAACTTCGTATCCGTGGAGAGCGGCCTCGGCTGGCTGCCCTTCATCCTCGAGTCGGCCGAGTATCAGGTAGCCGAGAACGGCATCAAGCTCGCACTGCACCCGACCGAGTATTTCCAGCGGCAAATCTACGCGTCGTTCTGGTTCGAGAGAGACGACGTGTCGCGCGCAATCGAGCGGATCGGTGCCGGCAACGTGATGGTCGAAACCGACTATCCGCACCCGACCTGCCTCTATCCAGATGCGCGCAAGAAGATCGAAGAGGTGCTGGCGCCGCTGCCGGAGGCCGACCAGCACAAGGTGCTCTACGGCAATGCGGCGCGCGTCTACAACCTCGACGTGAAGGCGTGACCCGCACGCGGGCAGACGCCCCTGCACGGATTCGTTAGGGGGTCGGCATCAACCCGAACGAGACACCCGGCTCGGTCGACAGCAACCCGTACTCGCCGCCGAAATAGAGCTTCGCCATCGAACCCGCCGGCAGCTTTCCGGCGCGCAGCCAGGCGAGCGTGGTGCGCAACGCGTTCGGCTCGTAGATGCCGAGCGCGGGACCGAGCCGCAGGCGCTCGCAGAACTCGAACGCGACGCGCACGTCGTCGTACGAGACTGCGTAGACGCCCCCGACCGGAATGCCGCCCGGTCCGGGCATGCCGATGTTGGTCGAGCCCGGATCGAAGGCGCACATCGGTACGGCGACCACGCGCGCGATGCGCTCGACGTGATCGAGCCTCGCCGCCATACCCTTGCCGATCGTCAACGTCGGATACCACAGCGCGTCGGGCCACGCGGCGAGGATCGGCAGGCCGCGAGATAGTCATCCGCAGCGGCCTGGCCCGTCAGCGCGATGTCGCTGTTGTGCGCATGCACGATGCTGGCGCCGAGTTCGAAGGCGCGCAGCGATTCGCGCTCGATCTCGCGCGCGCTGCGAGGCGCATGCGGATTCTTCGCCTTCGACGTCATGCCGTTGATGGCGACTTCGAGGATCACGGGTGCATCCGGGGACACGGGCGTACGCCTCGAATCGGTTGCTGAGACGCGTTCTAGTCGAGGTGGTACACACGAGCGGCGTTGTCGTGCAGCAGCTTCTTCAGGACCTCCTCGGAGAAGTTGGGCATGAGATGCTTCTCGATATATTCGCGCGGTTCGGTCGCGTAGGTCGCCTCACCGGGAGACATACACGTTGGATGGGGAAAGTCTGTCTCGAAGAGGACGTTGTCGGCGCCGAGATACGCGACCGCGCTCTCGAGTGGCTGGCCGCGTTCGAACCAGAAGCAGCCGTAGATCTGCCGCGCGAAATACTCGCTGGGAAGCAGTGTGTATTCCGGGTGTTCCTTGTGGACGCCGAAGTTCATCCATTGCCAATCGAGTGCCTGGATCAGGAAGGGTAGCCACGACAC
>DATKLH010000568.1:0-3245 GCA_035542515.1 Casimicrobiaceae bacterium | reverse complement strand
CCGCGAGCTGTCGGGTGGCATGCAGATGCGCGTGTCGATTGCACGCGCGCTGGTGACTCGACCCGATCTGCTGCTGCTCGACGAGCCGTTCGGAGCGCTCGACGAGTTCAATCGCCAGCGACTCGATGACGAGCTGCTGAGTCTCTGGTCGTCACGTCGCATGACGGTGGTGTTCGTTACCCACAGCATCGCCGAGGCGGTCTACCTGTCCACGCGCGTGGTGGTCATGGCGGCTCGACCCGGGCGCATCCTCGCCGAGGAAGTGATCGATGCTGCTTATCCGCGCGACGCCGCCTTCCGCACCTCCACGCAGTTCGCGCGTCACGCGCAGCGCCTGAGCGATCACGTCATGCGGGCGGGCGTGGCGATCGAAGCCGACCGCGGTCGATGAACGCGCGTTCCGAGCGCGTTGTGCGCTACGCCGCTCCGTTGCTGGTTGCGCTGGTCCTGCTCGGCTTGTGGCAGCTGGTTGTCGAGGCCTACCAGGTACCGGCGTATCTCGTTCCGTCGCCGACGCGCATCGCGCAAACGCTGGTGAGCGATCGCGCGCTGCTCCTGGCTTCGTTGCTCGCGACGCTGAAGGTCGCGCTCGCCGCCCTCGTGCTGGCGACGGTGATTGGAACCGCGATGGCCCTGCTCTTCGTACAGAGTCGCTGGATCGAGATCAGCCTGTTTCCCTACGCGGTGCTCCTGCAGGTCACGCCGATCGTCGCCATCGCGCCGCTCATCATCATCTGGGTCAAGGACACGCAGGCGGCGCTCGTGCTGTGCGCAGTCGTGGTCGCGATTTTCCCGATGATCGCCAATACCACGCTCGGCCTGCGCAGCGCCGACCCGCGACTGCTCGACCTGTTCCGTCTCTATCGCGCAAGCCGCTGGCAGATCCTGTGGCGCCTGCGCGTGCCGAGCGCGCTGCCGTACTTCTTCGGCGGACTGCGAATTTCGACTGGATTGGCGCTGGTGGGCGCCGTGGTTGCGGAGTTCGTTGCCGGCACGGGCGGACAAAGCGCCGGGCTTGCCTACCAGATCCTGCTTGCCGGCATCCAGCTCAATATCCCGCGGCTTTTCGCCGCGCTCCTGCTCATTGCCGTGGCCGGCGTCGCACTGTTCTCGGCAGCAGGACTGCTGTCAACAATCGCGCTGAGGCGATGGCATGAGAGCGAACAGGAACAGGAACAGGAAACAAGGAAATAGGGAATAGGGAATAGGGGCGGCAGTCTGTCGTCTTCGCGAAGGCGCCGCGCGGTCGGGCGGTGTCAAAGGCCAGCGTCTTTCGCGCGGAATGCTGCGCGTGCAAAAAGTCGCCGGGTCAACGCCTTCGCCGCGACGACGTGTCACTTTGCGTTCGTCGCAATGGTGGCGGACAGTAGCAACGAGAACAACAGCTACCTGAGTCTCAGCGACCGCTTCACTCCTCCTCTTTCCTATTGCCCATTCCCTATTTCCTGTCTCGCCGCCGTGCGCGCCTGCGCAATCGCTTGCAACATCGTCGCCGGCTCGTGCGCACCCGACAAGGCGACCCGACCGTCGAAGATGAAGAACGGCACGCCTTCGATGCCCATCTGCCGCGCGCGCAAGTCGGCGTCGCTGACTTCGCTCGCCAGCTCGGCGGATTCGAGAAAGCGAACCGCTCCGTCGTGGTCGAAGCCGGACTCACGCGCCAGCTCGGCGAGTACCGAGCGATCCCCGACCCATCGCCCTTCGACGAAATACGCCGCGAACAAAGCCTCGACGAGCGCATCGAGACGGTCGCCGCCATCAGGCTGCGCCTGAGCCCAAGCGATCAGCCGGTGCGCATCCAGCGTGTTGGGCTGGCGCTTGATCGCGTCGAAGTTCAGCGACAGACCGGCGCTGGTTCCCGCGGCCCCGACACGCTGGTAGTTCTGTGCAGCGCGCTCCACGCTTCCCCACTTCGCACGAATGTACTCGGCGCGATCGATACCCTCGGCAGGCAGCTCCGGATTGAGCTGGAACGGATGCCAGCGCATGCGCACGGCGAGGACGGGGTCTCCCGCGCGAAGCTCGGCCAGCGCGGCCTCGAGCCTTCGCTTGCCGATGTAGCACCACGGACAGACGACATCGGAGACGACATCGATCGCGAGGCTCGACTGCTGTGCTGGGTGCACGATGGGTATACCGAAGTGATGAGCGCATTCGCGCGCCGCGCCGCAGCGCTGAGGTAACCTTGGAAGCCGGCGGTGTTGGCGCGCAGTTCCAGCATCCTACTCGATTGCGCCCACCGTCGCTTGTTCGAACGATGATCCGGACCGTTCACGTGTTCTGTCGCGTCGTCGACAACTTCGGCGATGCCGGCGTGTGCTGGCGACTGGCGAGGCAGCTCGCGCGGGAGCACGGCTTGCAAACGTCGCTCTTCGTCGATCAGCCGCGCGTCCTCGCTCGACTGGTTCCCGAACTCGGAGACACGATCGACGCCATTATCGACGACGTGCACGTGCGGGCCTTCGATGCGCCGTGCGAGAGCCTGCCCGACCTCGTGGTCGAAGCATTCGGATGCGGCCTGCCTGCACCCTACCTGGAAGCCATGGCGCATGCGAAGCATCCGCCGTGCTGGGTCAATCTCGAATACCTGTCGGCGGAATCGTGGGTCGAAGGCGTGCACGGCCTCCCATCGCCGCAGCCACGACTTCCGCTGACCCGGCACTTCTTCATGCCGGGCTTCGCGGCGCGCACGGGCGGCTTGCTGCGCGAACGCGATCTCATAGAGCGACGCAACGCCTGGCGGGACGCGCATTCCGCCGCCGCGTGGTGGCGCCGATACGCCTCGCCGCCGCCGTCGAACGCTTTGACCGTTTCGCTGTTCTGCTACGCGAATCGCGCGCTGCCCGCCTTGTTCGAAGCCTGGGCGAACGATGCGACAGCGGTCTTCTGCGTGGTTCCCGATGGCGTGGCTGCCGATGCGGTGCAGCGCTATCTCGGAAGTCCATCCCCGCGGCCGGGTGAGCAGATCGCGCGCGGCTCTCTCACGCTTGCCGGTTTCCCGTTTCTCCCGCAAAGCGAATACGACCACTTGTTGTGGAGCTGTGCGCTCAATGTGGTCCGCGGCGAGGACTCGTTCGTGCGCGCGCAGTGGGCCGCGCGTCCGCTGGTCTGGCACATCTATCCCCAGGACGATGCGGCGCACCTGGCGAAGCTCGACGCGTTTCTGCAGCGCTACCTCGAGCACGCGCGCAACGCCGAGTCCGTAAGGCGGTTCTGGCATGCCTTCAATCACCAGGATGGGCAGG
>DATKLH010000567.1:0-9020 GCA_035542515.1 Casimicrobiaceae bacterium | reverse complement strand
GAGCGCACGAATCGCCTGCTGAGCGATGGGAAAGTCGTCGTCGAGATTGCCGCGGAACTGGCGCTCGACGAATTCCAGCGCAGGCAACGCGTCGGCCGGGCGGCCGAGCTCGGCGTAGGTCAGCGCGACGCCCCGTTCGCGAGGACACGTGGGTGGCGGCGATTATAAGGTCAGCCCCTCGGCTACGGAATCGCCAGGCAGCCGCTCGTGCGCCGGAAACTGCGAAGCGACCGCGCGGGTCGCGTCGCGAACGAAACCGATGTTCGTCGGCCTCATGTCGCGCGCGCTGGGCGACGTCGCATCGCGCGCAACGAGGCGGTGCTCAGAACGCCGCGATGTGCTGGCGATACGCAGGACGCTCGTTGAGCCGCTGGTACCAGGCCTGCAGCCGATCGAGTCGCGGGTGATCGATCGGCAGCTTGTACCAGCGGTGGATCGCGTTGCCTAGCGCGACATCGCCGATCGTGAGCTGATTGCCGCCGACATAGGCGCGATCGGCGAGCGCGCGGTCGAGGATCTCCCAGCTCGCGCTCGCCTTCGCGCGCGCCGCACCGAGCGCTGTCGGCTCGGCCGGCTCGGACTTGCGCAGCAGCATGCGGAACAGCACGCCCATCGGCTGGTTGAGCGTGGTTTGTTGCCAGTCCATCCAGCGATCCGCATCACCGCGTGCGCGCAGGTCGCTGGGGTACAAGGTGCCGCTGCCATGCCGCGATGCGAGGTAGCGAACGATGACGTTGGATTCCCACAGCACGAAGCCGTCGTCGTCGATGGTCGGCATCAGGCCGTTGGGATTGAGTGCCAGGTAGCCCGGCGACTTGAGCCCGCCGAATGTCTCGCCGATGTCCAGGCGCTGGTAGGCCAATGCGAGCTCGCCGCAGCACCACAGCACCTTCTGCACGTTGCTCGACGCGGTGGTTCCATAGATCTTGAGCACGAGGGTCCTCCTTGGGGTGATTGGATCGGCGCGCGCTCACCACTGCAGCGCGCGGCGTGGAATCGAACGAGCCGGCCAGGCGCGCAGCATGCAGCCGAAAGCTCGCATGTCATTCGTGTCGCTGCTCAATGCGCGGATGTCTGGAGCACGCGGATGGGCTTGCCGTCGAGGAAGGCGAGCGCGTTCTCCACGCTCTGCGGGTAGTACTCCGCGTAGACCTCGTCGGCGCTGTAGCCCAGGTGCGGCGTCAGCACGCAGTTGGATGATCGCGCCAGGGGATGATGAGCGGGCAGGGGCTCCTGCCAGTACACGTCGAGTGCGGCGATCACGCGTCCGGCGTTCACCGACTCGATCAGCGCCTGCTCGTCGATCAGTCCCGCGCGCGAGGTGTTGACCAGGATCGCACCGCGCTTCATGCGCGCGAGCTCGGCGGCGCCGATCACTCGCCGCGTTCGATCGGACAAGACCAAATGCAGCGTCACGGCATCGGAGGTCGACAGGAGCTCGTCCTTGCTCGCGAGCCTCGCCCCCGCCGCGCTCGCGCGCTCGTGGGTCAGGTTCCGGCTCCACGCGATGACGTTCATGCCCAGGGCGTTGCAGTAGCTCGCCATCCGGGCGCCGATGCGTCCGAGGCCCATCACGCCGATCGTCTTGCCGGCGAGCATGAAGCCACGCGGTGTGTCGAGCTGGAAGCGACCGGCGCGGACCGAGGTATCGCCTTGCGGGATGCGTCGCGCGGCGGCGAGCAGCAGTCCCAGGGCGAGTTCGGCGGCGCTCTGCAGCGACGGACCGCCGCCGGTGTGGCAGACGGTGATGCCGTGCGCGCTCATGCCTTCGATGTCCACCAGCGCGGCGCGCGCACCGGTGAGACTGAACATGCGCAGCTTGGGCAATCTCGTCCACAGCGAGCGCGGGACCGGCGTGCGCTCGCGCGTCGCGAGCACGATGTCGAAGTCGGCGAGCGCCTGCACCGCTGCGTCCTCGCTCGCGAAGGGCGCGCGAAAGAATTTAACCTCGGCGCGCGCCTGCAGAGGCGACCAGTCGGCGCTGGTGCGGGCGGCGTCCTGCCAATCGTCGAGAACGGCAATGCGAGTCATGGCGTGCGTAATTTCATCCAGGGTAGTGGCGTTCTGAAGGGCAGTCGCGCGTGCCGGAACTTCACCCGATTCGCGCGCACCCAGCGCGAAGGATACCAGTGCCGCCCTGGGCAGCGTCGCTTCAGCCCTGCCGGCGCAAGCGCTTGTCGATCTCGAGCAGCAGCGTGCTCACCGCAGCCGCGAACACCACGATCATCAGCGTGACCGACATCACGAGCTCGGTGTTGTGCAGTCCGATCCCCGTCATCAGGAGGTAGCCGAGCCCGCGCTGCGACGCGAACATCTCCGCGAGCAGCGATCCGATCAGCGTCAGCGAGAAACCGACGCGCAAGCCGGTGAAGATCTCCGGCATCGCCGCGGGGAACAGGATCCAGCGGACCATCTGCGAGCGCGACAGCTTGAGCACGTGGCCGGTCTTGAGCAGGATCGGCCGCGTGTTGCGCACCGCGGACAGCGTGAACAGGATGATCGGGATCACGCCGTGCAGCACGCCGAAGGCGACCTTGGCCGACACGCCCAGGCCGAAAGCGAGCAGCAGGATCGGATACAGCGTGAGCTTGGGAACCGCGTACACGGTGACGATCATCGGCTCGAGCGCGTTACCCGACAGCTTGTCGAAGCCGAGCCAGAAACCGACGAGCAGGCCGATCACCACCGAGAGCATGAACGCGATCGTGAACGCACGCAGCGTGTCGAACACATGCATCGCGAAGTCTTCGCTGGCCACGAGCTTGACCGTATAGCGCAGCGTCGCAACCGGCGATGCGAGCGCGACCTCGCCGACGCCCATGTAGACGAGTTGCCACAGCGCGAACAGGCCGAGCACGAGCAGCAGCGCGTTGCGCCAGCCATGCGTCGCGGCCGCGGTGCTCATCGCGCACCTCGTCGCGCGAGGAGGGTGTGCTCCCAGCGCGACAGGACGGTATTGATCGCAATCGACGCGAGCAGGATCAGCGTGATCAGCGGATACATCGTGGCGTTGTCGAAATTGGTGTACGCGAAGCTGATCTCGTAGCCGATGCCGCCGCGCGACAGGATGAACTCGGAGCCGATGATCCCGATGAACGCGTACGCCACCGCAAGCTTGATCCCGGTCAGCAGGTACGGACCTGCCGCGGGCAGCGTCAGGCGCAACGCGGTATCGATCGGTGACAAACGCATGATGCGGGCGGTCTTGAGGAGGACCCCCGGCACGCGGTCGAGCCCGTTGAGCGTATTGACGATCATCGCGACGACGCCGAGCATGAACGCGATCAGGATCTGCGGCAGGTCGCCGAGCCCGAACACGACGATGAAGAACGGATAGAACGCGAACACAGGCACGGCGTAGTAGGTTGCGAACAGCGGGTCGAGCGTGTCGCGCAGCGCACGGCGCCGGTGCAGCAGCGCGCCGGCGATGACGCCGACGCCAATGGCGAGCACCAGCGCGAGCACCGTATTGGTGAGCGTCTTGACGATGGCGCCGTTCATGCGCCCCGACGCGAGCAGACGGTAGAGGTCACGCACGATCAGGTGCGGCGGCTGCATGGTGATCTTGTCGATGACGCCAGCGAGGCATAGCACCTCGAGCAGCGCAATGACGCCCGCGATGACGGCGAGCCGGTAGGCGACCAGCGCCTTCATGCCTCGCGCGGCGCCGCGGCGTCGCCGCGCCCGATGGTCTTGAGCGATTCCTCGCGCAGCGTCTTCCACAAGCGCGCGGTGATCGCGCCGAACTCCGGATGCTCGACGATGCGACTGTCGCGCTCGCGCGGCCAGTGCGTTTGCACGACGTCGATCAATCGCCCCGGGCGCGCCGACATGACGCCGATGCGATCGGCCAGCATGGTCGCCTCGTCGAGCGCGTGGGTGATCAGGAACACCGTGGCGCCGGTCTCGCGCCACATCCTGAGCAGCTCGTCGCCCATGAGCAGGCGCGTTTGCTGGTCGAGCGCGCCGAACGGCTCATCGAGGAGGATCAGCCGCGGCTGCATCACCAGCGTGCGCGCGATGCAGACCCGCTGGCGCATTCCGCCCGACAGTTGCGCGGGATGGCTGCGCGCGAAGTCGGCGAGTCCGACGAGCTTGAGCACCTCGCGCACGCGGCGATCGCGTTCCTCCTGCGGAAGCTTCGAGCGACGCAAGCCGAACGCGACGTTGTCGGTGACGTTGAGCCACGGCAGCGAAGCGTCCTCCTGGAACACCACGCCGATGCCGTCGGGCGCTTCGCCCGCGATCGCGCGACCTTCGAATTCGACGCTGCCCTGCGTGGCGGGTGTGAGTCCGGCGATGATCTCGAGCAGCGTCGACTTCCCGCAACCCGAAGGTCCGACCACGGCGAAGAATTCGCCGTGGCGCAATTCCAGATCGAGCGGACCGAGCGCGTGCACTGCAGGTGTCGTGCGCCCCGCCGGGAAGGTCTTGCCGACCTGACGCAACGCGACCTGCGTCGGGGCCGGCCGTTCCGAAGCGGCGACGGGCTCCGCGCCGCCGCGTTGTCCAGCAGGCGTCGCCACCATACGCTGCACCATGCCCTAACGCACTTTCTTCAAGTCGTCGGGCAGGAAACGCGTATCGATGATCTTGTTGTAATCGACCTCACCGTTGATCGCACCCACCGCGCGCTGCGCCTCGATCATGCGCTTGAGGCCCTCGAGATGGATCTCGCCTTCGCCCCAGTAGGGCACGCCCTTCGTCGTGCTGGTCGTGAGGTTGCGCACCGCGCTCTTCGCCACGTCGAGGTCGATGTTGTACTGCTTGGCGACGATCTCGGCGGCTTCGTCGGGATGCTCGCGCATGAAGATCACGGCCTTGCGGCGCGCGCGGATGACGCCGCGAATGAAATCGCCCTTCTTCTCCATCATCTCGACGGTGGCCACGCCGACGACGTTGTCGAGCGGCGGGAGGATGTCGCTCGCCACGACCACGGCGCGATACTTGTCCTTGACCTTCGACCACAGCGGCTCGGTGATTGGAGCGATGTCGATCTGGCCCGAGTCGAGCGCTGCGATGCCCTCGCCGAAGCCACCGGTCTTCACCAGCTCGGCATCGGTGGGCTTCATGCCCGCCGACTGGAGCAGCATCATGTCGAGTGCCTGGCTGGTGGAGCGCGGATTGGTGTAGCCGATCTTCTTGCCCTTGAAGTCCTTGACCGACTTGATCGGCGAGTCCTTCTTCACCGCCCACACGAACTCGGCGACGGTGAGCACGTTGTCGCTGATGATCTTGAGGTCGGCGCCGGCGAGGATCGCCGAAACCACCACGCCCGGATTCACTTCACCGTACGGGACGCCGCCGCCGGCGAGCATGTTGCGCAACGACGTGCCGCCACCCGCGGAGGAGATCAGCCCGGTGACGTCGAGGCCCTCTTCCTTGAAGTAGCCCTTCACCAGCGCGACGCCGAACGGCATGCCATTGGCCGAAACGGCGTAGTTGCCGACCGCGATCTGTTCAGCCCGGACGCCCGCGGCGCTCGCCGCAAGCAGCGCAATGGTCACCCATGAACGCAGTTTCATGATCTCCTCCTGTTGTGATGATTATGACTGTCAACTGCCCTTGCCGGAACTCGGGATCTGTCGCAACAACGTCGAAGACATCGCCCGCGCGTACTCCGGTGCGACACGCACATCGATGACGCAGGTCGCGCCGCGCTTGACCTCGTCGATCGCCGCTGTCAGCGCGTGCTCGAGCGCGTCGGTGTCGGTGATCGGACCGTAGCCGGCCGCGCCCTGCCCGCGCGCAAGCTGCGCGAGATCGAACGGCGGATCATTCATGCGCAGACCGACCCAGCGATTCTCGACCGGCCGCCCGCGCATGCGCGCCATGCGTTCCTGGTGCAGCTCGTCGTTGAAGAACGACTGGTTGTTGCACACGAGCACCAGCACCGCGATGCGATAGTGCACGGCGGTCCACAGCGCGGTGAGACCCATCAGGTAATCGCCGTCGCCGAGCACCGCGACCGGCAGGCGGCCGCTGCCGCGCAATGCCAACGCGGCGCCCACGGCCATCCCGGGCCCCGAGCCGATGCCACCGCCGCCGTCGAACCCGATGAAGTCCAGCGGATCGGTGAAGCGCGAGCATTCGCCCGGCCATCCGAGCGGCAAGCGGATATACGAGGGCCGATGCGACGCAAGCGCGCTGGAGGTCACGCGTGCCATGTCTTCGATCGCAATCCACGCCGGGTCGCGCGCAACATCGCGCCGCTTCTGTTGTGCGGTTGCGTGCAGCGCCGTCTCCTCGCGCGGCGTCGTCGTGAATGCGGAGCCGCGCCGGGGCAAGCGTTCGAGCAGCGCGGCGACGAGTCGATCGGGATCGGCCTGCATCAGGATGTCGGTCGGTGGCAGCGATTGGTAGTCCATGCTCCAGCCGTTGTGCAGATGCGAATCGAGCGAGCACTGGATGATCTTCGCCTGCGGAAGCGCACCGCCGCAGGCCTGCCGCAACGACCCTCCGAGATCGATGCAGTCCAGGCTCAGGATGATGTCGGCCTCGCGTACCAGTGCGCCGGATTCGTTGCCGATGTAGAACGCGGTCGGAAACGGATGCAGCGGATGCGTCGTGGGAAAGCTCGCCGCGGTCTTGAGATCGGTCAGCACGCGGGCCTGCACGCGTTCGGCAAGCTCCACGCGTCGATCGAAATCCTCGCGATGGTTGCCGACCCGGCCAATCATGATCAGCGGCCGCCGCGCTTGTGCAAGCAGCGTTGCAACATCGGCAACGGCAGAGGCCGGCGGGTCGACCGCTTGAGCTTGCGGAAAGCGTTCGAGCGGCGGCAGCGGCGGTGCCGGATCGACCGCTTCTTCCTGCAACGCAGCGTCCAGGCAAACATAGACCGGGGCGCGTGGCGCAGTGGTCGTCATGCGATGGGCGCGCACGATCGACTCCAGCGCGGCCGCGACCGAGCCCGGCTGGTCGTCCCATTTGGTGTAACCGCGCACCAGCGACGCCAGGTCGACCGAGGTGTGGATCCAGTCGACCCACGGACGGCGCTTCACGGCGTCGAGCGGACCCACACCGCCGAGCAGCAGCATGGGGACGCGATCGCACCACGCGTTGAAGATCGCCATCGTCGCATGCATCAAACCCACGTTGGCGTGGAGCGCAACCGCCAGTGGCCGTCCAGTCACGCGCGCATAGCCGTGTGCGAGCGAGACGGCGTGCTCTTCGTGAACGCACAACAGCAATTCGGGGCGATTGTTGCCGAGGTAGTTCACCAGGCTGTCGTGCAGGCCGCGAAAGCTCGCGCCCGGCGTCAGCGCGATGTACGCGATGTCGAGCGAGCGAAGCAGCTCCGCGATGCAATCGCTGCCGAAGCGCGGCGTGCTTTCCACCGCCGCGTCGCGTGGGGTCACGAAGGTTCCCCCGACTGTGCGGCGCGCGCTTCGATCGCCTTCCAGCGTTGGAGCGCAAGCGCATCGTCGAGCAACGTGCGCGCAGCGTCGGCGTTGCCGTCCGGTTGCATCGATTGAAGGCCGCTTGCGTGACGCCGCAAGGCCGTCAGTGCATCGCTCATCGTTGCCGTGATGCGGAACAGCAGGCTGCCGGGATACGACACATGGGCAAAGCCGAGCTCGCCGAGCTCCGCAGGCGTGGGCCACGGCATGCCGGAGGTCTCGAACACCGCGGCGGACAGGCGTGCTCCCCGCAATTCGCGTCCGACGCGCTCGTAGTCCGGCATGCTCTTCAAGCCTGCGACGAATACGCCATCCACGCCGAGGGCGAGGAAGCGCTCCGCGCGCCGCAGGGCTTCGTCGAGCCCCAGCACGCCGAACGCATCGGTGCGGCCGATGATGAAAGTGTCCGGGCTGCATCGCTCGGACAGTGCTACGCGCAATTTCGCCTCGATCACCGCTGCATCGGCGACGCCGAGCGCGCGATCGGCGCGCTGCTGCTTGCCTTCGCGAAGCTGGTCCTCGATCAGGATCGCACCGACGCCGATCTGCTCGTAAAGCTCGACGGTGCGCGCCACACTCTTGACGTCGCCGTAGCCGTCGTCGCCGTCCGCGAAGAACGGAAGCGATGTCGCGGCGGCGATGTCCTTCAGGCCCGCGGTCATGTCGGTCACGCCGATGAGGCCGATGTCGGGCAGGCCGTAGCGCGTGGCGAGCAGCGCCGAACCGCCGACGGCGAAGGCTCGGAAGCCGGCGTGCTCGATCAGCCGGGCCGAAAGCGCGTCGTGGGCCAGCGGCGTCACCAGCGGTCGTTCGGAGGCCAGGGCGCTTCTAAGGGTGGGGCGCGGTTGCAACGTCTCTCCTCGAGTGGGCGGGCTCGCCCGGATCAATGTCCATCGCGATTGCGAACCGGTTCGGCGTCGGCGGGTGCGTACAACCAGGGCGCGCGCGCGCGATGCCGTGCGCGAAACGTCTCGATCGCTGCGCCGCGATCCAGCGTTTGCGCGACTTCGTCGGCACCGGCGAGCAGATTGTGCTGCCGGCGATCGTCGAGCTCGAAGGTCAGCGTCTCGCCGGATGGTAACGCGATTCGCCGTGCGGCAACCTCGATGGTGACGCGCAGCGTGCCCATGGTGACGCTCGCGGCCAATGGCGCGTGGTCCGCCTTCGACAACTCGATCGGGAGCACACCGTTCTTGAAGGCGTTCTCGCGGAAGATGTCGCTGAAACCCAGCGCGATGACGCAACGGATGCCGAAGCCATCGAGGGCCCAGACGGCATTCTCCCGCGAGCTTCCGCATCCGAAGTTCGAGCCGGCGAGCAGGATGCGCGCGTTGCGAAAACGCGGATCGTTCAGCACGAACTGCGGATTCTCCGAGCCATCGGCGCGATAACGCCAACGCGCGAACAACCCGCTCGCCGGCGCCACCGATAGCGAGCGCATGTAGGCGGCCGGGATGATCGAATCGGTGTCGATGTTGTCGCGCAACAGCGGCGCAACGATGCTCGTGAGTCGTGTGAGCGGTTCCATCGTTTCAATGGACCTGGCGCGGATCGGCAATGCAACCCGCCAGTGCGGATGCCGCCGCAGTGAGCGGACTCGCGAGATGGGTGCGAGCG
>DATKLH010000566.1:0-4709 GCA_035542515.1 Casimicrobiaceae bacterium | reverse complement strand
AGGACATTCCGCAGAGCGAGGACCTGCTCGAAGGCGCCGCGCAAGCCCCGGTGATCCGCACGATCAACGCGCTGCTCCTGCAGGCGTTGCGCGAGCGCGCATCGGACCTGCACTTCGAGCCGTACGAAGGACGCTCGGTGGTGCGCTTTCGCATCGACGGCGTGCTGCGTGACGTCATCGAGCCGCCGCGCGGCCTGCACGGCGCGCTGGTGTCGCGACTCAAGATCATGGCGAGCCTCGACATCGCGGAGAAGCGCCTGCCGCAGGACGGTCGCATCACGCTGAAGCTCGGCGACAAGCAGGTCGATGTGCGCGTCTCGACGTTACCGACCGGCGCGGGCGAGCGCGTGGTGTTGCGCCTGCTCGACAAGGATTCGGCGCAGCTCGATCTTGCTTCGCTGGGCATGAGCGAGCCGACGCTGGCCGCGATCGATCGGCTGATCCGCGAGCCGCATGGCATCGTGCTCGTGACCGGCCCCACCGGTTCGGGCAAGACGACCACGTTGTATGCGGCACTGTCGCGACTGCCGCGCGGCACCAACAACATGATGACCGTCGAGGACCCGATCGAATACGCGCTCGACGGCGTCGCGCAGACGCAGGTCAGTCCGCGCATCGATCTCACCTTCGCGCGGACGCTGCGCGCGATCCTGCGCCAGGATCCGGACGTGATCATGATCGGCGAGATCCGCGACCTCGAAACCGCGCAGATCGCCGTGCAGGCCTCGCTCACGGGTCATCTCGTGCTCGCAACGCTGCACACCAACGATGCCGCGAGCGCCGTCACGCGACTTGCCGACATGGGTGTCGAGCCGTACCTGCTGGCGTCGAGCCTGCTCGGTGTGCTCGCGCAACGGCTGGTGCGCACGTTGTGTCCGGCATGCGCTGTCGCAGCGTCGCCGACGCAGGGCGAAGCCAAGCTCCTCGCCTCGCTGGGTTTGCCGGCGCACACCCACGTGTATTCGGCGCCCGGGTGCGCCGAATGCAACGCGAGCGGTTACCGCGGACGCACAGGGGTTTACGAGCTCCTCGAAATCGACGGGTCCTTGCGCAGTCTCATCCATGACGGCGCGGGCGAGCATGCTTTGCGCGATGCCGCGCTGCGCTCGGGCATGAAGTCGCTGCGCGCCGACGGCGCGCGCTGGATCGCCAACGGACGCACTTCGCTCGCCGAGCTGGTGCGCGTGACGCGCGACGTGTAGCGCGTCGCGTTGCCATTCCCGCGCTCATGTCCGCGTTCCGCTGGGAAGCCGTCGACGCGAACGGCCGTGTCCACAACGGACTTCTTGACGCGGATTCGCCGCGCGCGGCACGCGACCGGCTTCGCGCGCAGGGCCTGACGCCCACCGCCGTAGCCGAAGCGCTCTCGCGCGGCCATGCGCTCACGGGCATACGCGTGCCTGCCGCGACGGTAGCGTTGCTCACGCGTCAGCTTGCAACGCTCGCGCAATCCGGAATGCCGCTCGACCAGGCGCTCGCCGCGGTCAGCGAGCAGGCCGACGAGCGACGCGTCGCGACGCTGGTCGACGCAGTCCGGGACCATGTACTCGCGGGCGAAGCCTTGCACGTGGCGATGGCTCGCTATCCGAGAACGTTCTCGGCGCTTTATCGCGGACTCGTCGCGGTGGGAAGCGACACCGGCAGGCTCGCCGACATCCTTGCGCGGCTCGCCGATTATCTCGAAGCGCGCCAGGCGTTGCGCCAGCGCTTTACCGTGGCCCTGATCTATCCGGCGCTCGTGACGGTCGTGGCTCTCGGCGTCATCGGGGTGCTGCTCGTGTACGTCGTTCCGCAGGTCGTGTCGGTGTATCAGCAGAGCCGACAGACGTTGCCGTTCCTGACGCAGGCGCTCATCGCGACCAGCGACTTCTTTCGCGCCACCGGTTGGATGTGGCTATCCGCGATCGCGATTGTCGTGGTGGGGTTCGCGCTGCTCTACCGACAGTCGGCGTTTCGGGAGCGCGTCCATCGCTTCATGCTGCGGCTGCCCGGCATCGGACGGTTGTTGCGCAGCCTCGATACGGCACGCTTCGCAAGCACGCTTGCGATACTGGTCGACAGCGGCGCTCCGCTGCTGCGCTCGCTTGAAGCCGCAAGCGGAGTGGTGCGCGTCATTCCCCTGGCACGTGCTGCGCGTGCCGCAAGCTTGCTGGTGCGCGAAGGTGTATCGCTGTCGCGTGCGCTCAAGGAACAGGCGGTGTTTCCAGCGGTGCTGATTCACCTGGTCGCCAACGGCGAGCAGAGTGGAATGCTCGCGCCGATGCTGGTTCGTGCGGCCGAAAGCCTCGAGGGCGAGGCGGAGCGCCGTCTCGCCTGGCTTGCCGCGCTGATCCAGCCCACGCTGATCGTCCTCATGGGCGCGATCGTGCTGGTGCTGGTGCTGGCGGTGATGCTACCGATTGTCAGCATGAATCAGTTGGTGCGGTGAGGCGGGGGGGTAGATGGTTGATGGTTCATGGTTGATCGTTGATGGTTGATAGTTGGTGAAGTGCTGCCGATATATGCACACGACCATCGCCTATCGCCTATCGCCCATCGCCTATCGCCTATCGCCTATCACCCATTGCCCATTGCCCTCATCTGCCTCTCCATCGCCCACGCCACATGCTCCCGGACCAGCGCTGACGGATGATGGGCACGGGCGCGCAACGCCTCGACAATCTCGGACGACGGGTCCGCGTTGCCTAACGCCACCGCGATATTGCGCAGCCAGCATTCATAACCGATCCGCCGGATGGCACTGCCTTCCATCCGAATTGCGAAGTCCTGCTCGGTCCACGCGAACAGGTCGACAAGGCGTGCGCGATCGAGGCCATGGCGAATAGCCGTGAAATCCGGCTCACTCGCAAGCGCGGCGAAACGATTCCACGGACAGGCGAGCTGGCAATCGTCGCATCCATAGATGCGATTGCCGATCAGTGGCCGCAGCGCCGCGGGGATGGATCCGCGCAACTCGATGGTGAGATACGAGATGCAGCGACGCGCGTCGAGCTCGTAGGGCGCGACGATTGCGCCGGTCGGACACGCGGCCAGGCACGCCGTGCAGGTGCCGCAATGATCGGCCTGCGGCGGCGTCAACGGCAGCGGCAGGTCGGTGTAGATCTCGCCGAGGAAGAAATAAGATCCCGCGTCACGCGTGAGCAAGAGCGTGTGCTTGCCGCGCCATCCGAGCCCCGACTTCGCGGCGAGTGCAACCTCCAGCACCGGTGCGCTGTCGGTGAACACGCGGTAGCCGAACGGTCCGGTCTCCTGGGCGATGCGGTCGGCGAGGCTCTGCAGGCGTGCACGCAGGACCTTGTGGTAATCGCGACCCAGGGCGTAGCGCGAGATGTACGCCGTGCCATCAGGCGCGAGCGTTTCGCGCGCCGTCTGCGCCTGCCCGGGCCAGTAAGGCATGCGCGCGGTGATGATCCGCAACGTGCCCGGCTTCAGTTGCGCGGGTTGGGCGCGAAGCGCAGCGTGCCGCGCCATATAATCCATTGCGCCGTGCCGTCCCGCATCGAGCCAGTCGAGGAGTCGTGTTTCCTCGGCCGATAGATCGGTGTCGCTTACGCCGATCGCCGTGAATCCGAGTTCCAGGCCCCACTGTGGCAGCGCGTCGGCAACACGCTTCAGCGCATCGCTGCTCGGCGTCGCCGTGGATGCGATCGTTTCCATGTCCACAGGTTAACCGATGGTCACGCAGTCCCTGAACGCGAAGCGGTCGGTGCATTGCGTCGGGTGCTCCGGCGCAGGCATCGCATTGGGCCAAGCGCGGCGCTCGTGAGTGCGTCCGGCGATTCGCTGGTCCTGCATCTGCAGGACGCCGCGGCGACCGAACGAGTCGGCGCGGCGCTGGCCGCGTGCCTCTCCGGTGGGATGTACATCGCGTTGGGTGGCGATCTGGGAACCGGCAAGACGACGCTTGCGCGCGGCCTTCTGCACGCTGCCGGCGTCCCCGGGAGCGTGAAAAGTCCTACCTATACGCTCGTTGAAAGCTATAATGCTTCGAGCTTGGACTTGTATCACTTTGATTTTTATAGATTCGACGATCCCGACGAATGGGAATCGACCGGCTTTTCCGATTGCTTCAACGCCGACTCGGTCTGCCTGGTGGAGTGGCCGGAACGCGCCGCTGGGTTCCTGCCGACGCCGGATCTCGCGCTGGCGTTGTCGCATCCGACCGGATCGCAGGCCGGGCGCACGCTGCGTGTGACGGCCCACTCGCCAGCGGGTAGACGGTGCGTCGACGCGCTTCGCCGCCGGTTTCGCAGTTCCCTCGTCGCGGAACGCTGAGCGCTTTCATCGTCGAGCGGCGTTGCTTCCTGCGCTCGATGGCTCTGTCGGGAGCGGCACTGCTCACGCCGTACGCATGGGCGAGCCTTGGACAGCTTGCCTCGGCGCGCCTGTGGCCTGCCGAGGAATACACGCGGTTGATCCTCGAATCGGCCAACCCCATCGCGTACAAGCTCCAGACGCTCGCGAGTCCGGATCGCCTCGTGCTCGACCTCGCCGACGTGCGCTGGACCGTGGATCTCGCGGATGTCGGCGCGCGTGTGCAGAGCTCCGATCCCTACGTCGCAGGCATCCGCGTAGGACGCAAATCCGATGGCGTGCGGCTGGTACTCGATCTCAAGGCACCGGTGAAGCCGCAGGTGTTCTCGCTGATGCCGGTTGCCGAGTACGGGCATCGTTTGGTCGTCGATCTCTACCCGGTGATCGAGATCGAT
>DATKLH010000565.1:0-14964 GCA_035542515.1 Casimicrobiaceae bacterium | reverse complement strand
CGTGATCACCGCGCTCGTCGAACCCGCGCTGGCCCAAACCCAGCCGGAAACGCGCGTGCAGTTCGAGCGCCACGGCTACTTCGTGGCCGATCTGGCCGAGCATGCGCCGGAGCACCCGGTGTTCAACCGGACCGTGACGCTGCGCGATTCGTGGGGCAAGGGGGCGCCGTCGGCGTGACGGCGCGCTGGACGCCGCGGCGTCGCAGCATCCATTTGCTGGCGCACGGCCCGCACGGCGCACGCTCGAAGCGCGCACCGACGCTCGGGTCGACCTCGTCCGTCCAGCCCGCCGCGCCGCGTTAGGATAGCGCCCGCGACGGCGCCAACCGGCGTTGCAATCGAGCCCCGCGGCCCCACATCAGGCTTTGCCAGCCCACGTGCAGGAGCGCTCATGAAACGGATCTTCCTGTTCATCGTCACCAATCTCGCGGTCGTCCTGGTGCTGTCGATCGTCGCGCGGCTGCTCGGTGTGGACCGCGCCACGGGCATGCAGCTCGGGCCGCTGCTCGTGTTCTCGTTCATCCTCGGCTTCTTCGGTGCCATCCTGTCGCTGCTGATTTCCAAGCCGATGGCGAAGTGGACCACCGGCGCACAGGTCATCGAGCAGCCGCGCAACGAAGCCGAAGCATGGCTGCTCGAAACGGTACGCAAGCTCGCGCAGGATGCGCAGATCGGCATGCCGGAAGTCGCGATCTACGAAGGCGAGCCGAACGCGTTCGCAACCGGCGCGTTCAAGAACTCGGCGCTGGTCGCGGTGTCGACGGGCCTTCTGCAGTCGATGAACCGCGAGGAAGCGCAGGCCGTGCTCGGTCACGAGATCTCGCACGTCGCCAACGGCGACATGGTGACGCTCACGCTCATCCAGGGCGTGGTCAACACGTTCGTGATCTTCCTGTCGCGCGTGGTGGGCGCGATCGTGGATCGCGCGGTGTTCCGCACCGAGCGCGGCACCGGCCCGGGCTACTTCATCACCGTCCTCATCTGCCAGTTCGTGTTCGGCATCCTCGCTTCGCTGATCGTCGCGTGGTTCTCGCGGCAACGCGAGTTTCGTGCCGATGCGGGCAGCGCGCGGCTGCTTCACACGCCCCAGCCGATGATCCACGCGCTGGCACGCCTGGGCGGCCTTCCGCCCGGCGAACTTCCGCAATCGTTCAAGGCGTATGGCATCACCGGCGGCGGGCACGGCATCATGGACCTGTTCGCCTCGCACCCGCCGATCCCGGAGCGCATCCAGGCGCTGCAGCAGAACCGCTACACCTAACAACACCGGGTCGAATCAGATGCGGAGTTTGTTCGTAGGCGTTAGAGTGCCCTGCCGAGTGTTGACGCAGGCGTGGCGTACCGCGACGGCAGATTCTCGTTCGCACCGCCGCGTGCGTCGATTGGTTCTGAGTTGTTTCGCGCGATCGGCGCCGGGCCGCCCCAAGCCGATCGCGCTGACTCGAGCGCCCGGCGAAAGTATCGTGCGAGCCGTGCCGGTGCTCGCCCTTATCGCCGACACCAACCGGCTCGCGAAACTTTCGCCGGAATGAGATACAAAATCGAAGTGCAGGACGAAAGCGGGATCTGGACCGATGTGCGCGGTGACGACGGCAACGTGCTCGTGTTCGACGACGAGCAGAAAGCGCGCGACGCGCTCGCGCAGCGCTTCCCGGTGCTCGTACAGATGGAGAAGTACGCGGGCGGCAAGCGCACGCGCGTGATTCGCATCCTCGAAGACGAGGACGATTGGCCCAAGCGCAGCAAGCCCTGAACAACGGCTTTGGGTGCGAGGTATGCGCGTGCCCGCGCAAGCGAGCGCGTCAGACCGTTGCAATCGAGTCCGGTGCATCGAATTGCGAGCTGCGCTGTCGCGGCGGCCAAGAGCGCACCTGGCACGCTGACACCCAGTGCCTCGCAGCGTTTCTTCGTCTTCTCCCCGGTCAAAAACATTTCGGCCGGCAGCGCTTGCGCGGTGCCGGCCGAAGCATTTGTGATTCGGCGAGGGACGTCGAGAATTACTTGAGGTGGTTGCTGACCAGCTTGGTCATCTCGAACATCGACACCTTGTTCTTGCCGCCGAACACGGCGCGAAGCTTTTCGTCGGCGTTGATGAGGCGCTTGTTGACGGCATCCTGCAGCTTGTTCTTCTTGATGTAGTCCCAGATCTTCTTGGTGACTTCCGTGCGCGGCATCGGCATGCTGCCGACGACTGCGGCGAGCACGGCCGAAGGCGTCATCGCCTTCATGAACGCGGCGTTGGGCTTGCGCTTGGCGGCGGGTTTCTTCGCGGCGGCCTTCTTGGCCGGCGCTTTCTTCGCAGGAGCCTTCTTCGCAGCGGACTTCTTTGCGGCCGGCTTCTTGGCGGCCGACTTCTTGCCGGCCGACTTTTTCGCAGCGGTCTTCTTCGCAGCTTTCTTGGCAGTAGCCATGGTTCTCCTTCCTGAAGTTTGCGAGCGGATTTTGTCTCCGACCCATGCTGAAGCGGACCTTCCTGTCAAAGGTGCACGCTCCATCGCGGCCGACTATACCGCATTTTCCCTCTATGGGAAGGCCGCGCGGGGGTATTTTTCGCTATGGTGAGCACGGTGTTGCGCATAGGAGAAACGCGTCTCGCGCAGCGGACGCCACGCTGCGGCGCGATGCATCGGCGCGGCGCGCGAGCGCACGCCGGTCCGGCACTAAGTCGCGCTGTGCTGAAGGTGGCCTAGAATGACGTTGTCGCGCCTGGCCGCGACGCCGCACCGATGCCGCTTTCAACCAACGACCCCGCGCAGCTGCGCAGCGAATACCGGCAAGCCACGCTCGACGAGCGTGACAGCGACGCCGATCCCCTGCGGCAGTTCGCGCGCTGGTTCGACGAGGCGGTGGCGGCCCGCCTGCCCGAGCCCACTGCGATGACCCTCGCGACCGCGACCGCCGACGGCGCTCCGTCCGCGCGCATCGTGCTGCTGAAGGGGTTCGACGCGGGCGGCTTCGTTTTCTATACGCACTACACGAGCCGCAAGGGTCGCGAGCTCGCCGCCAATCCGCGCGCAGCGCTGCTCTTCTACTGGATCGAGCTCGAGCGCCAGGTGCGGATCGAAGGCAGCATCACGCCGGTGAGCGGGGTGGAAGCCGATGCGTACTTCGCGAGCCGGCCGCACCAGTCGCGGCTCGGCGCGTGGGCATCCACGCAGAGCGAGCCGATCCGCGACCGTGCCTGGCTCGAAGCGCAGTTGGCGTCGGTGCAAGCGCGCTACGGGGCCGAGGTGCCGCGTCCGCCGCACTGGGGCGGGTATCGTGTCGCGCCCGCGACCATCGAGTTCTGGCAAGGGCGGCCTTCGCGCCTCCACGATCGACTTCGCTACACGCGCAACGGCGCAACGTGGACGCGCGAGCGGCTCGCGCCATGACAGGGCCCGCACGACCCGGCCTGTCGCCGTTACGCTTCCTGATCATTCTCGGCATCGCGAACCACATGGTCCTCGCGGGCTCGCGCGTGGCCGTCTCGCTCGACGCTCTCGCGCTCGGCGCCAGCACCGCGGTGGTGGGCGCACTGATGGCGCTTTACGCGGTCCTCCCGGCGTTGCTCGCCATATCCGCAGGGCGTTTCGCCGACCGGTTCGGCGTGCGCAAGCCGATGCTCACCGGCTCGTGCGGGCTGTTCCTGGCGGGACTCCTCGCGCTCGCGATGCCCGGCCTTCCCACGCTGTTCGCGACCACGACCCTGATTGGTGTGTCGTTCATGATCTTCCAGGTCGCAAACCAGTACGCGACCGGCGAGCTCGGCGGCCCGGAGGCGCGCGTGCGCAACTTCGGCTACCTCGCGCTCGGCTACTCCACGTCCTCGATCGCGGGCCCGCTGATGGCGGGCTTCCTCATCGATCACGCGGGGTTCCGGACGACCTTCGCGGCGCTTGCGATCCTGCCACTGATCCCCATCGGCCTCCTGGCGAGCGATCGCCTGCGTCTGCCGGGGCCACACCCGGCCCACGATGCGCGGGCAACCACCAGCGCGCTCGATCTCATGCAGCACCCCGACATGCGACGCGCGTTCGCCATCAATGCGCTGCTGACCATGGCGTGGGAAGTGCACACCATGTTCGTGCCGATCTACGGCAACGGCATCGGACTGTCCGCCTCGCGCATCGGGCTGATCCTCGCGGCGTTCGCCACCGCGACCTTCCTGGTGCGGCTTGCCACGCCGCTCATCATCCAGCGCGTGAGCGAACAGCAGGTGCTGACCATCGCGCTGTTCGTCGGCGGCGCGGTGTATCTCGCGTTTCCGTTCATGCGCAACACGGGAACCTTGATGGCGCTGTCGTTCACGCTGGGCCTCGGCCTGGGAATCGGCCAGCCCATGGTGATGGCGATCCTGCACGCCAACGCGCCGCCGGGTCGCATGGGCGAGGCGACCGGTTTGCGCATGTCGTTGATCAACTCCATGTCGGTCGCGGTGCCGCTGTTGTTCGGTGCGGCGGGCGGCACGATCGGCCTTGCACCGGTGCTGTGGTCGGTTGGCGTTTTCCTGACGACGGGCGGATGGTTGACGAGGAAGCACGCGTGAGAACGGGGTGCTGGACGAAGCGCCGGTGCGAATCGCGGAGTTGACCCTGCGAACTTCGGTGCACGCAGCGCCGCACGTCGACCCCGCGCATCAAGCCAAGCATGTGAAGCAATGTCGCCACCGGCTCGCCGGCAATCGCAAGGGCCCATCGCCGGAGGTCACTCGGTCGCCCGCAACGGGACGGGATGGTCGCTGCAATTGGTGCAGCTTGGTCGCCTGGTCTGATCCCACCGGGCGCCGCGGCGACTGCCGTGCATCTCTGCGATAATCGCGATCCAGCCGCGCGCTGTTCAAGCGCGGCGCCCGCCCACACCCCGCTCGAGATCCGTCTTGTTCGTTGCGCGCGTCGTCGCCCGGTTGCGCGACATCCAGCTTGCGCGCACGGCCGGCAGCCTGTCGTTCACCAGCACCCTCGCGCTGGTGCCGCTGGTTACGGTCAGCTTCGCGTTCGCTTCACGCTTTCCGATGTTCGAGACGTGGCTCAACGCGCTGGAGACGTTCCTGCTCACCCATTTCCTGCCGGTGACCGCTTCGGCAACCGTTCACGAGCATCTTCTCGTGTTTGTCGAGCAGGCGGCGCGATTGTCGGGCATCTCGGTGCTGTTCTTCATCGTCACCGCCGTCATGGCGATGGCCACGGTGGAGCGCGAGTTCAACGCCATCTGGGGCGTGACGCGCGGGCGCTCGCTGCCGCGCCGGCTGCTGGTCTACGCGATCGGGCTCACCGTCGGGCCGGTGCTGGTCGGCGCGAGCATCTCGATCACGACCTGGATCATCGTGCATTCGCTGGCGGCCGTTCCGTTGCAAAAGACGCTCGGGCAGCAGATCCTCGACGTGCTGCCGCTCGTGTTTTCCACCGCGGGTCTCACGCTTCTTTACAAGACGGTGCCGGCCCGGCACGTGGCGCTCGTGCCTGCGCTGGTGGCCGGGATCGTCGCGGCACTCGCGTTCGAAGCCGCGAAGCACCTGTTCGCCTGGTACCTCAAGCGCGTGCCGACTTACGAGATCATCTATGGCACGCTGGCGGCGCTGCCGGCGTTCCTCGTGTGGATCTACCTGTGCTGGATGATCGTGCTCGCCGGCGCCGCGTTGAGCGCGGCACTGCAGGAGCCGGGCGGTCGACGGGCGCGGTCATGAGCACGCGAAGTTGCTTCACGGACCGCGCCAAGCTACATTGCGGGGCGTTTTTTGCGTTGTACCATCGCAGCGGAGGTTAAAGTCACGTGTGGTCGATCATCCAGGCGGCAGGCTGGCCCATCTGGCCCCTGATCCTCGCATCCGTCATCGCGCTCGCGCTGATCTTCGAGCGCATGTGGTCGCTGCGCCAGAGTGTCGTGGCCCCCGCGGGCATGGTGGACCGCGTGCTGACCGAGTTTCGCCAGCATGGCGCCACCCCCGAGCTGCTCACCAAGACTGCGCAACAGGGGCCGCTCGGCCGCATCCTCGCGGCGGGGCTCGCCAACGTGAAGAGCCCGCGGCCGGTCATGAAGGAGGCGATCGAAGAGGTCGGGCGCGTCGTGACGCACGAGCTCGATCGCTTCCTGACGACGCTGGGCACCATCGCGGCCATGGCGCCGTTGCTCGGCTTGTTCGGTACGGTCGTCGGCATGATCGAGATCTTCGGCTCGCAGGGCGCCGCCGGATCCAACCCGATCCAGCTCGCACACGGCATCTCGATCGCGCTCTACAACACTGCAATGGGTCTGATTGTCGCCATCCCGAGCATGATCTTCTACCGTTATTTCCGCGGCAAGGTGGATGGTCTGGTGGTCGAGATGGAACAACAGGCGATCAAGCTGGTCGATTTCGCGCACGACGAGCGGAAGTGATGGGGCGGCGAAGAGCAAACCGGTGCATTTCACCGCAGAGGCGGACTTCACCGTGGCAAGCGCGGAGCCGCCGCGCAAACGCCGGCTTGGCGGCGCCGCGATGCGGGGAGCCGGAATTGCCGTTCGACGCTGCGAGCAGCGACGCCTGGTGCGCTCCGCCGGTTCGCCGATCCAGCGAGGGCTGTTGCCTGGCCCTTGCCGCATGGCGATTACCGACCAAGCCGAGTGCGTTATCCGCGGCAGCGTGACAGTGCGCTGCGCTTTTCCCGATAGACGATGAACCTACGAGGCACACGCACCCGCGAGGATCCGGAGATCAACTTCATTCCGTTGATCGACGTCCTGCTGGTCATCCTCATCTTCCTGATGGTGACCACGACCTACCAGCGCATCGCGGAGCTGCAGATCACGCTGCCCGAGGCCGACGCCGAGCAGGCGAAGGACCGGCCGCGCGAGATCAACGTCGGCATCGACGCCCAGGGCCGTTACGTCATCGACAAGAACGTGTTCACGTTCACGACGATCGATGCGATGGCGGACATGCTGAAGCAGGCGGCCGGCTCGGCCAAGGACCCGGTGGTCATCATCAACGCCGATGCGCAGGCCACGCACCAATCGGTCGTGCACGTGATGGAAGCGGCGCGGCAGGCCGGGATCGTGCACATCACCTTCGCAACGCAGCGCGGCAAGTAACCGCGCGGGCGCGGCGCCTCGCGCGATGTCGCTCGCCCACCGGCTGCACGACATCTGGTACACCCCGCATATCACGCCGGCGGCGGCCGTGCTGTGGCCGCTCTCGGTCCTCTACGGGGCCGTCGCCGGCGCGCGGCGCTTCGCGTATCGCGCCGGATGGCTCGAGCGCGAGAGGCTCGCCGTGCCGGTGGTGGTGGTGGGCAACATCAGTGTGGGCGGAACCGGCAAGACACCGATCGTGCGCGCGCTGGTCGCCGAGCTCGCCGCGCGCAAATTCCATCCCGGCATCGTGTCCCGCGGCTATCGCGCGCGACGAACCGATGCGCGCGTGGTCGCGCCTGAGGATTCGCCACGCGAGGTTGGCGACGAGCCGGCAATGCTCGCCCGCGACGGCGTGCCGGTGGCTGTCGGCGCTGCGCGCGCGCAGGCAGCTCGCGCGCTCCTCGATGCGCATCCGTCCGTGGACGTGATCGTGTGCGACGACGGGCTGCAACACTATGCGCTCGAACGCGACGTCGAGATCGCCGTGATCGATGCGCAACGCGGCTTCGGCAATGGCTTGTTGCTGCCGGCAGGCCCGTTGCGAGAGCCCGTCGGTCGCTTGCGCGACGTCGACGCCATCGTCTACCGCTCGGTGAGCGCAGGCGAAGGCGAAGCGCCTGCGCAGTCGCATGCCTTCGTCGCCACCGAGGAGGTGCTGCCGCTACGCAATCTCCTGGATCCGGCGCTCGTCGCGGACATCGCATCGCTGAGCCAGGGAACGGTGCATGCCGTCGCCGGGATCGCCGATCCGGGTCGTTTCTTCGCACGCTTGCGTGCGCTCGGCCTGTCGCCGAGGTGCCACGCCTTTGCCGATCATCACGATTTCGTGCGCGCGGATGTCGAGTTCGCGGGGGCGACGGCGATCGTGATGACCGAGAAAGACGCGGTAAAATGCGCTGCATTCGCCGATGCACGCATGTGGTTCCTGCCGCTGCGTGCGCGCATCGATCCCGCGCTCACCGATCTCGTCGAGGAAGCGATCCGTGGACCCGAAGCTGCTTGAGATGCTCGTCTGCCCGGTGACCAAGGGCCCGCTGATCTACGATCGCGAACGCCAGGAGCTCATCTCGCGCTCGGCACGCCTTGCCTACCCGATTCGCGACGGCATTCCGGTGATGCTCGAGGACGAGGCGCGCAAGCTGTCGCCCGAAGAGGTCGAGAAGCTGCACGACAAGCCCTGAACCCCGGGGCTGGGGGTTAGGGGCTGGGGGTTAGCGTGCCCCAACGCGTCGCGACATGAATATGCCGCATTCAAAGCGGGCGACACGCTTCGACATGCCGCTCCCTAATCCCTAATCCCCAATCCCCCATTCCCAGGTTCATGTTCACCGTCCTCATCCCCGCCCGCTACGCCTCGACGCGCCTTCCCGGCAAGCCGCTCGCCGACATCGCAGGCAAACCGATGGTGATTCGCGTGGCGGAGCGTGCGCGCGCAAGCGGGGCTGCGCGGGTCGCCGTCGCAACCGACGATCAACGCATCCATGACTGCGTGCGCGACCACGGATTCGACGCGGTGATGACGCGTGCCGACCATGCCACGGGCACCGATCGGCTCGCGGAAGCGGCGTCCAAGCTCGACCTGGAGGACGACGACATCGTCGTCAACGTGCAGGGGGACGAGCCGCTGCTGAGTCCGCCGCTGATCCGCCGCATGGCTCAATTGCTCGCGGAGCACGACGATGCGGCGCTCGCCACGGCCTGCCATCGGATCGACGATCCGCAGGAGGCGTTCAATCCGAACGTGGTCAAGGTCGTGCTCGACGCACGCGGCTATGCGATGTACTTCAGTCGCGCGACCATCCCCTGGGCCCGCGATGCGTTTGCGCAATCGCGCGAGCGCGTTCCCGGCGATCTGCCGCTGTATCGCCACTACGGGTTGTACGCCTACCGCGTCGGATTCCTCACGCGCTATCCCGAGCTCGCGCCATCTCCGATCGAGCGTTTCGAAGCGCTGGAACAGCTGCGTGCGCTTTGGCACGGGTATCGGATCGTCGTCGAAATCGCGACCGGCACCCCCGCGCCAGGCGTCGACACGCCGCAGGATCTCGAGCGCGTGAACGCACTCTACGCTGCTTCGCGCGATTGACCGCGCGCGCGCTTGGAAGCGAGAATGGCCGCGTAACGCGTCGAGAGGGCACTTGTACGGGCCTATACAGAAGCGCCGGCATCCGATCGGCGCCCGTCCCGCACTGGCGAGGGGAATCCGAATGCGCTTGATATTGCTGGGCCCCCCGGGAGCCGGTAAGGGGACGCAGGCGAACTTCATCAAGGAGGCCTACGGCATCCCCCAGATATCGACCGGGGACATGCTGCGCGCGGCCGTCAAGGCCGGCACACCGCTCGGCCTTGCAGCGCAGAAGGTGATGGACAGCGGCTCGCTCGTGTCCGACGACATCATCATCCAGCTCGTGCGCGAGCGCCTCAAACAGGCCGACTGCGCGAAGGGCTACCTGTTCGATGGATTTCCGCGCACGATCCCGCAGGCCGAGGCGATGAGGAACGCCAGCGTTCCCATCGACTACGTGCTGGAGATCGACGTGCCGGATGCCGCGATCGTTCAGCGCATGAGCGGGCGTCGCGTGCACGTCGCGTCGGGGCGCACCTACCACGTGCTGTTCAATCCGCCCAAGGTCGCGGGCAAGGACGACATCACCGGCGAACCGCTGATCCAACGCGAGGACGACCGCGAGGAAACCGTGCTCAAGCGTCTCGCCGTCTATCACTCGCAGACCGAACCGCTGCTCGATTACTACGTGCGCTGGGCGAAGACCGGCGATCCGCGCGCACCCAAGTACGTCAGGGTCGATGGCATGGGCAGCGTCGATGCGATCCGCGATGCGTGCCTCGCCGCTCTTACGCCCGAACCCTGACGCAACACGAAGCCGTTTCAGTAGAATGAGCGGCTCTCCGTAGCCGTTCCCCGTCCGTCATGACTTCGCCGTCGCCGCGCCGCAACGCTTTCTACGCACAGTCCGGCGGTGTGACCGCCGTGATCAACACGACGGCCGCCGCGGTCATCCAGACGGCCCGCGCGCATCGCGACCGGATCGGCCGCGTTTACGCGGGACGCAACGGCATCATCGGTGCCCTCACCGAGGACCTGATCGACACGGGCAAGGACAGTGCCGGTGCCATCGCGCGCCTGCTGCATACGCCCGGCGGTGCGTTCGGATCGTGTCGCTACAAGCTGAAGTCGCCCGATCAGAACCGTGCCGAGTACGAGCGGCTGATCGAGGTGTTCCGGGCGCACGACATCGGTTATTTCTTCTACAACGGCGGCAATGATTCGGCGGACACGTGCCTCAAGGTGGCGCAGATGGCGCAGGCGATGGACTATCCGCTGACCGCCGTGCACGTTCCCAAGACCGTCGACAACGATCTGCCGATCACCGACAACTGCCCGGGCTTCGGATCGGTTGCGAAATACGTCGCGGTGTCGATGCGCGAAGCTGCGTTCGACGTCGCGTCGATGGCGAAGACCTCGACCAAGGTGTTCGTGCTCGAGGTGATGGGCCGTCACGCCGGGTGGATCACGGCCGCGGTCGGCCTCGCCGACGACGCTGCGACGCCGATTCCTCTCGCGCTCCTGTTTCCCGAGGTGCGCTTCGACGAGGCACGCTTCGTCGCGACCGTCGAGGCGAAGGTGCGCGAGCATGGATACTGCTGCGTGGGCGTCTCGGAAGGTCTGCTCAATCCCGAGGGCAAGCTGATGGCCGAGGCCGGCACGCGCGATGCGTTCGGACACGCGCAACTCGGTGGCGTGGGTCCGCTGATCGCCGGGATCGTCAAGGACAAGCTCAAGCTGAAATACCACTGGGCCGTCGCCGATTACTTGCAGCGCGCCGCGCGCCACATCGCATCCAGGGTCGACCTCGAGCAAAGCTACGCAGTGGGCAAGGCCGCGGTCGAGTTCGCCGTGGCCGGCAAGAATGCGGTGATGCCCGCGATCACACGCGTGTCCGACAAGCCATATCGCTGGAAGATCACCGAAGCACCGCTCGCGCAGGTCGCGAACGTCGAGAAGATGCTGCCGCGCGAGTACATCGGCGAGGACGGCTTCGGCATCACGGACAAGGCACGCGCATACCTCGCGCCGCTGATCAGGGGCGAGGCGCCCCCGACGTTCAAGGACGGCCTGCCGCAATTCGTGCGGCTGAAAAATGTCGCCGTCGACAAGAAGCTCGCGGCGTGGACAGGGGTGATGAAGGAGTGATGCGCGGCCCGCCCGCGGAGTAAGTGGCTCGCAATGGTGGTTCGTAAATCGTGGATAGTAGATAGTAGTTAGTAGATAGTAGTTAGTAGGTAGTAGTTAGTGTGCCTGCGGCACCGGCCGGTGTCGTGGGAACTGGTACTGCGCAGGTCGCGGTGGCTCTGTTGGCCACTCTAACTGCTAACTACCAACTACCAACTACGGTTCTTTTGGCAGGCGAACGATGTCCAAGATCATCGACTACTACTTCACGCCGATCAGCCCCTGGACTTTCCTGGGGCACGACCGTTTCGTCGCGATCGCGCGCAAGCACAACGCTGCGATCTCGGTGAAGCCGATCAACCTCGGGCGCGTGTTCCCGGTGTCGGGAGGGCTGCCGCTGTCCAAGCGCGCCCCGCAGCGACAGAAGTACCGACTCGTCGAACTGCGTCGCTGGGCGGCTCACCTCGGCATCCCGATGAACGTCCAGCCGCGGCATTTTCCGGTGCTCGGTGACATCGCCGCATGCTGGATCCTCGCAGCGCTCGAGCAAAGCGATGCCGCCGGCGTCGCGATGACCGGCGCGATCGGACGCGCGCTGTGGTGCGAGGAGAAGGACATCACCGATGCGGCGGTGCTCGGCGACATCGCCGCCCGGCTGACCCTCGATGTCCCGACGCTCGCCGAACGCGCCGCAGCGCCCGACACTGCGCTGCGCTATGACACGCTCACGCAGGAGGCGATCGACCGTGACGTGTTCGGCGCACCGACCTACCTCTACGCCGGTGAAATGTTCTGGGGTCAAGACCGGCTCGACTTCCTGGACCGGGCTCTGTCAAAATAACAAGGTTTGACCTGCCCCACGGCCACGCCCAACGCATGGCCATCTGCATTGAACCGCCCATCGAGGCATCGGCGCGGAATACGGGGCAGAAGCAACACCACTTTGGGGGCAAACGGCGCCGCGGCCTGCAGCGGCGCTTTTGCAGGCGTGAGGTCGCCGACTCGGGCGCGCATGCCTGTCAGCGACGACACGTCTCGTCAGGGGAGAAACCAGCATGTCACTTGCGCTCATCTTCGCGCTCGTCTGCGCCGTTGCGGCGATCGTCTTCGGTGTGGTCTCGATCGCGTGGGTCCTCAAACAGCCGTCCGGCAACGAGCGGATGCGCGAGATCGCCGCGGCCGTCCAGGCCGGAGCGAAGGCGTACCTCAATCGACAGTACACGACGATCGGCATCGTCGGCGTGATCCTGTTCATCATCATCTGGTACTTCCTCGATGCACGCACAGCAGGCGGCTTCGCGATCGGCGCGATCCTCTCCGGACTTGCGGGATACATCGGCATGAACGTCTCGGTGCGCGCCAACGTGCGTACCGCCGAAGCGGCACGTACCGGCCTCAACGAGGCGCTGCAGATCGCGTTCCGCGGCGGCGCCATCACCGGCATGCTGGTGGTCGGTCTTGGACTGCTCGGTGTCGCGGGCTTCTATTGGTTCCTGCTCTCATCCGCCGCGCCGGGTCCCAATCTCATGAAGGAGGGCATGCACGGCGTGATTCAGCCGCTGGTAGGCCTCGCCTTCGGCGGGTCGCTGATATCGATCTTCGCGCGGCTGGGCGGCGGCATCTTCACCAAGGGCGCCGACGTCGGCGCAGACCTGGTCGGCAAGGTGGAGGCGGGGATTCCGGAAGACGATCCGCGCAATCCGGCGGTGATCGCCGACAATGTCGGTGACAACGTCGGCGACTGCGCTGGCATGGCAGCCGACCTGTTCGAAACCTACGCGGTGACCATCGTCGCAACGATGCTGCTCGGCGCGTTGCTGCTTCCAGTGGTCGCGGAGCGCGCGGTGACCTATCCGCTCGCGCTCGGTGGCTTCTCGATCATCGCGTCGATCGTCGGCTCGTACTTCGTGAAGGCGCGCGAAGGCGGCAAGATCATGAACGCGTTGTATCGCGGCCTGATCGTCGCCGGCGTGCTGTCCGCGATCGGTTTCTGGTTCATTACCGACCGGATGATGGGCGATGTGCAGGCCGCCAACGCGACGATCACGGTGGGTCGCCTCTACGGCGCCGCGCTCGTCGGCCTGGTGCTCACGGCCGCGCTTGTCGTGATCACCGAGTACTACACCGGTACCGATTTCGCCCCGGTGAAGCATGTCGCATCCGCATCGACCACGGGCCATGCGACCAACATCATCGCGGGACTCGGCGTGTCGATGAAATCGACGGCTTTGCCGGTGATCGCCGTATGCGCCGCGATTCTGGTCTCTTACTGGTTCGCAGGTTTGTACGGCATCGCGATCGCTGCGACTTCGATGCTGTCGATGACAGGCATCATCGTTGCGCTCGACGCCTATGGTCCGATCACCGACAACGCGGGCGGCATCGCCGAGATGGCCGATCTTCCCGACTCGGTGCGCGCGATCACCGATCCCCTCGACGCGGTGGGCAACACGACCAAGGCGGTGACCAAGGGCTATGCGATCGGTTCGGCCGGCCTTGCGGCGCTCGTGCTCTTCGCCGATTACACGCACGCGCTCGAAACGCAGGGCATCCATCTGTCGTTCGATCTGTCCGATCCCAACGTGATCGTGGGTCTGTTCCTCGGCGGGCTGGTGCCGTACCTGTTCGGCGCGATGGCGATGGAAGCGGTCGGGCGCGCGGCCGGTGCCGTCGTGATCGAGGTGCGCCGGCAGTTCCGTGAGATCAAGGGCATCATGGAAGGACGCGCGAAGCCGGAGTACGGCGTCGCCGTCGACATGCTCACGCGCGCGGCGATCAAGGAGATGATCGTACCGTCGCTGCTGCCGGTGCTCGTGCCGGTGGTCGTCGGTCTGCTGCTTGGACCTCAAGCGCTGGGCGGTCTGCTGATGGGTACGATCGTGACCGGATTGTTCGTCGCGATCTCGATGACCACCGGTGGCGGCGCGTGGGACAACGCCAAGAAATACATCGAGGACGGCAACTTCGGCGGCAAGGGTTCCGATGCGCACAAGGCGGCGGTCACCGGCGATACGGTGGGCGACCCGTACAAGGACACTGCGGGCCCCGCGGTGAATCCGCTGATCAAGATCATCAACATCGTGGCGCTGATGATCGTTCCCGTCATCGCGCATTACGGCATGAAACCCGCGACGGTGCCGAGCACGCCGGCCGTGGTGCAACCTGCCGCGGCGCCGTCGGCGCCCGCGCCTGCTTCCGCGCCGGCATCCGCCGCTGCGCCTGCGACCGGCGCGGCGTCGTCGAGCGCAGCGCCAGCGCCCGCACCTGCACCCGCGCCGGCGGCGCCCGCCTCAGGCAAGTAGCGGCGCAACGTCGCGTCGTTGCGAAGGGCAGCGGCAGCATCCGCTGCCCTTTTTGCGTGGAGGCGGTACGACTTACCGACCGCTGCGCATGCGCCGTTTCACCGACCGCGCTCGATGTCCGAGGCCACGCCTCGTTGCCTGCTCCAGTCGGCCCGCGGCACGGTTTCTGCACCGGTGATCGCGTCCCCAGAGACCTGCGGGAGCGAGTCATGGCGCGATGCGAACTCTGCGGCAACGATTACGACAAGTCCTTCGCCGTCACGGCGGCGGGCGTTACTCACACGTTCGATTCGTTCGAGTGCGCGATCCAAGCGATCGCGCCCGCGTGCGAGCACTGCGGTTGCCGCATCATCGGTCACGGCATGGAAGTCAGCGGAC
>DATKLH010000564.1:0-3187 GCA_035542515.1 Casimicrobiaceae bacterium | reverse complement strand
CGCAACGCAGCGCGCGAGCTGCTCGCTTTCATGGCTTCGCCGCTGGCCGACGCGGCGAAGCGCCGCCAGGGGATGGAACCGGCGTAGCACTCTCGCGGTGCTCCACCGATGCAGTGCGCCCCATCGCGCGTCATGTCGATGATGCCCGACCCGCAGATAACGCGATGAGGCATCGCGGACGACGAGGTGCGCCGCAGAGGGTCGACGAAGGGCAGACCCGCGCCGCCGACCGTTAAGCCGATCACCTGCCAAGACGCGTTATCATGCCGCCACGTGCTCGGCAGCCCTTCTCCAGTCCATGACCGTTCACTCACATTCGAATTCGACGACGCCGTCGCGGCCGTCTCGTCGTCGGCTCCTTCGCGCGGCGACGCTCGCAACCCTGCCGCTGATCGGCGCTTCACGTGTCATCGCTGCGAGCCCTGCGCCGCGGAACCTGGTGTTCGAGCATACGCATACCGGCGAGGCGCTGTCGCTCGATTGGCACCCCGGCGCATGGATGCCGGCCGCGCTCGAGCGCATTCGATGGTTCCTGCGCGATTTCCGCAGCGGTGAGACGCATGCGATCGATCCGCTGTTGATCGACCAGCTCGCGACGCTGGCTGCCGTGACCGCGACAAGCGCGCCGTTCCAGGTCATCTCGGGCTATCGTTCGGTGTCCACGAACGAGGCTTTGCGACGTCGTGGCGGAAGCGCGTCGGGCGTCGCGTCGCACAGCCTGCACATCGAGGGACGCGCGATCGACATTCGCCTTGCCGACGTCCGACTCGACGATCTGCGCGATGCCGCGATCTCGTTGAAAGCCGGCGGAGTCGGCTTCTATCCCGACGCGCAGTTCGTTCACATCGACACCGGACGCATGCGGCGCTGGTGAGATCGCGCTTGCACCCGATTCAAGGGGCAGGACGGGATCCGAAGCCAGGCGACGCGCGCCGAAGTGCGCGAAGGAGCACGGTGTCCTGGCCATACAGGTCGGGCAGGAACCAAGCTTGCCCGTCGCGATCGACGATCACGGTCGTGTAGAACACGATCACCGGCACCGGTGCAGCGAGTGGCACCACCCTGTGCATACCGGCGCTCATTGCCGCATCGACATCGGCACGCGTCCATCCGCCGTTGCCGCTCAGAACGAACGCCGCCAGTGCCGCGGGATCGCCGACCCGTATGCAGCCATGGCTGAAATCGCGCCGACTACGCTCGAACAGCTGCGTCGCCGGCGTGTCGTGAAGATAGATGTCCATGGTGTTCGGAAGCACGAACTTCACGCGTCCGAGCGCGTTCGCAGGCCCGGGACGCTGGCGAACGCGCAGCCGCCCCGCCTGCAGCGCGGCGAGCGCCGCGTCATCGAGCACATCGCTCGATGAAGCCTGCCCGGACGCATCGACCAACTCCATGTCGTCGCGTCGCAGCAGCGACCGATCGCGCATCAGCTGCGGCAACAGCTCGTTGCGCAGGATGCTGCGCGGCACGTTCCAGTAAGGACTGAATTCGACCAGCCGCATCGTGCCGATGAAGACCGGCGTCTCGTTGCGCATCGCCTTCCCCACGATCACCGGCATGGCGAGATCCGCGTGGTCGCGCGATGCGTCGCCGAACACCCACAGTCGGAACGAAGGCAGGTTGATGGCGATGATCGCGTCGTTGCCGAAATCGGGCACCCAGCGCAGACGTTCGAGCGAAACGACGATCTGCGTCGCACGACGCTCGGGCGAGACGTCCAGAGCGGCCAGCGTCGACTTGCCCAGAACGCCGTCCGCGTCGAGTCCGTGGCGGTGTTGGAACCGGCGCACGCCGACAGCGATCGCCTCGGTGTATCGAGGGCCGCCAGGCGGTGGCGTGGTGGCGTCGAGGTCGCCCAGTCCACGCAGGCGGTCGTAGAGTTGCGCAACACCTTCGTAGTCGTCACCGACCGCCACGCTTCGCTTGCCGACTTTAGGCAGCGGTAGAGCAGCAAACGGCTCTTGCGCCAGGCGACGATAACGAGCCAGCAGCGCCTCGAGCCGCCTGTACTGAGGAAACGCCGGCTCGACCGCGCGCAACAGGTCGGCGAGGCGCGCCTCCGCGACTGCACTGCGCAACATGTTCACGAAGCGCATGTCCTTCGGCGGCGTGGCTCGATAGCGCGGCGCGACGGTCGATGGATCGACTCGGCCGAAGCGCAGATCGGACATGAACCGCAACACGGCCATCGTGAGCGCGGCATCGGTCGCTGCGACGGTTTGCGTCTCCGTCATGTCCGCCGCCTGCCGCACCGCGGACTGCACGGCGTCCACGTTGTAGTCGTCCGGCTCCAGACCGTGGTCGGCCGCATGCCGCATGGCGTCCAGAGCGACTTGCACGTCGGTTCGCGGACCGTCCGCCGTGAACCAGACGGGCGCACGCTGTGTTCCGTAGATCGCATCGAGCCATGCCTGCACTCGCGCTGGCCGCAACACCCCTCCTGCGCGATCCATCGTCACAACGGCAGGCTGTGCCTGTGCAAGCGCGTCTGATGACCCAAGACACGCGCCTGCCAACGGCACGAGCAGGATCGCGCGGCGCAGTACGGCGACCGTCGGCAAGCCAAGCGCACCGCGCCAAGGGATTTCAAGCATCGGATTCAACCGCGAGGAGACTCGAATCGACTATCGACCCGACCGAAGCCATCGGCGTTGATTTGGCGCAATCGTTGGTGTGGTCAACCATGCCGCGGAGCGGCTGGGCAATCGCGTCGACGTCGGATGTCGCGCGTTACCTTGCGATCGCCTTGGCCGGCCCGGCAAAGGCAACCGATACGATCGTGTCCGGTTCCGTCCCACAGCCTTTCACGCAACCGGCCGATTGTCGCGAGCACAGCGCGCTGCAACGATGAGCAGGTCCATTGCCTTCACACGGGGTGTTCGATGAAGCGTTCGACACTGACACTGCTGGCGTGCGCAACTGCGGGCGCTCTCGCCGCTTGCGCCACCGTGCCGCCGCCGACCGAGCAAATGGCGGTGTCGCAGGCCGCGATCGGCGATGCCCAGAACGCGCAGGCGCCCGCGCTCGCGCCGGTGACCTACCACGATGCGCAGGCGAATCTCGAAGCGGCGCGAGCCGCGATGGCCTCGGGCAAGAATCTGCAGGCGCGGCGCTTCGCCGAGGAAGCCGAGGCCGATGCCCGACTCGCCGCTACACAGGCGCGCGCCGTGAAAGCCGAGCAAGCTCA
>DATKLH010000563.1:0-2824 GCA_035542515.1 Casimicrobiaceae bacterium | reverse complement strand
TGATCGCAACGGTGACGCGGGCGCAACGATTCCTGCCGTTCACGCGAGCCGCGGTGGCGCGCGCTATCGAGCAGCGTTCGCGCGAGGTCGAGGACCGCGATCGGCTCGCGACCAACATGCAAAGTCTCGTGGACCTGCTCTCCGAGGCAGACTTCATCGCGCGTCGCAATCAGCGCTCGTGCGTCGACGCCGCGGACGTCGAAAAGGCGCTCGAGCACCAGACCCACCGTGCCGATCGCCTGGCAACGGAAGTGAGCCGCTCGATCGCCCGCGGCCTGTTGTTGATCGATACCGAAGGCAGCAAGGTCGGCCAGGTGAACGGCCTCGCGACGTACAGCGTCGGCGGCCAGATCTTCGGCAAGCCGACGCGGATCACCGCGAGCGCGCGCGTGGGCGACGGTCAGGTCATCGACGTGCAGCGCGAGGCCCAGCTTGGAGGACCGATTCACGCCAAGGGAGTGATGATCCTCTCTTCGTTCCTGGCGGCGCGCTTTTCCCGCAAGATCCCGCACTCGCTGCGCGCGAGCATCGTATTCGAGCAGATCTATTCGGAAGTCGAGGGCGACAGCGCGTCGGCTGCCGAACTGTGCGCGCTGCTGTCTGCGCTCGCCGGCGCGGGCATATGCCAAGCGATCGCCATCACCGGATCGGTCAACCAGTATGGCGAGATGCAGGCCGTGGGCGCGGTGAACGAGAAGATCGAAGGCTTCTTCGACGTGTGCAAGACACGCAACGGCGTGCATGGCGTCATAATTCCTTCGGCGAACGTTCAGAACCTCATGTTGCGCGCCGACGTGGTGGCCGCTGCCGAGCGCGGTGAATTCCATATCTATCCAGCGGATAGCGTGGACGACGCGATCGAGATCCTGACCGGGATGCCGGCGGGCCGGTTGTCCGACCTCGGCGAATTTCCAGCCGGATCGGTCAACGCGCTGGTCGCCGAGCGCCTGCACGAATTTTCCGGCATCCGCCAGGTCTTTGGGGCAACAGCTGCACCGACTCATCGATTGCAGAAAAGCGCGAAGCTCGCCGATTGAGCTGCGGCATCGCATTTGCAATACCTTGCGCCACGTCGAAGCACGAAAGCCATCGGGCACCGCGTCGCGCGCTGGCACAAGGAGCTCTGCCTGAGCGACCCATCGCTGCTGAACGACCATGAACGTGCGCGATCGCATTGAGCTCGCGGAACGGTCGTCGAGTTCCGACGCGCAGCGACTGATCGCGATCGTCGCTGCGGTGCTGCGCGAGCTGCGCCCGGGTGACTCGCGCGTTCCTCGTCTCGACGATTCGCTTGCGACCGATCTCGGCATCGACAGCCTGTCGCGCGTCGAGCTGATTGCACGCATCGAAGCCGGCTTCGGCGTACGCCTTCCCGAGCGCCTGGCCGCTGCCGCCGGCACGCCGCGCGACTTGCTGGACGCCCTCGCACATGCCGAAGCCGCGTCGGGTACAACGCCGCTGGCCGCGGCGCCCGAAGTCGCTCCGCTCGTCGAGGTCGAAGGTTCGCCGCGCCGCGCGCGCAACCTGATCGATGCCTTTCAATGGCATCTCGATACGCATCCCGAGCGCGAGCACGTGACCATCGTCGAGCAGGATGCGGTGGTCGAATCGTTTTCGTATGCGAGCCTGTGGACCCAGGCGCGCGAAACGGCGCAGGGCCTGGCTGGCGCCGGAATCGGTCCCGGCGATGCAGTGGCTCTGATGCTGCCCACGGGCGGTGATTTCTTCCGCGTGTTCCTGGCGACGCTGATGGCAGGCGCGATTCCAGTGCCGCTGTATCCGCCGTTGCGCTGGTCGCAGATCGCCGAGCATGTGCGAGGACGGGCTGCCATCATGGCCAACAGCGCGGCCGGACTGCTGGTGACGGTGCCCGAGGCGATGCCGGTCGCTCGTCTGGTCCGCGCCGAAGTGCCATCGTTGCATGCGGTCACGACCGTGCCCCGTCTGCGTGAGACGCGCGCGCCCATGGCGTCACGCGCTCCGGCGCGCGAGCGCGACATCGCGATGCTGCAATACACCTCCGGAAGCACCGGCGATCCCAAGGGCGTCGTCCTGAGCCATGCCAACCTGCTCGCGAACATCCGTGCGATGGGTGTGGCCGCGCGCGTGCGCTCGACCGACCGATTCGTGAGCTGGTTGCCGCTCTATCACGACATGGGTCTGATCGGCGCGTGGCTCGCAACCATGTATCACGCCGTGCCGCTGGTGATCATGCCGCCAACCGATTTCCTCGGACGCCCTGCGCGGTGGCTATGGACGATTCATCGCTACCACGCGACCATCTCGGCGGGACCGAACTTCGCTTACGAGATCGCTGCGACGAAGATCGTCGACGACACCGACCTGCAGGGTCTCGACTTGCGCACATGGCGACTCGCGTTCAATGGTGCCGAGCCGGTCCGTGCGCTGACGTTGCGGCGCTTTGCGGAGCGGTTCGCTCCCTACGGCTTCGATGCACGCGCGATGACGCCCGTTTATGGTCTTGCGGAGGCGGGGGTCGGCCTTGCGTTTCCGCCCCTCGAGCGCGGACCGTGGATCGACCGCATCGATGCGCGTGCGCTGTCGGTCGACGGACGTGCCGTTGCGGCTGAGCGAACCTCGGAAGCGGTACTGGAAGCCGTGTCGTGCGGAGCGCCGCTTGCAGGTCACGAGATCCGCGTCGTCGATGGCGGCGGCCGCGAATTGCCGCAGCGGCAGGAGGGACGCGTCGAATTCCGCGGACCTTCGGCCACGTCCGGCTATTACCGCAATCCCGACGCCAGCGCCAAGCTGTTCCACGACGGCTGGCTGGACACCGGCGACATCGGCTACATCGCGCAAGGCG
>DATKLH010000562.1:0-2863 GCA_035542515.1 Casimicrobiaceae bacterium | reverse complement strand
GATGTGACTCGCGGCATCACGGAGGCGTCGATGACACGCAGTGCTTCGACGCCCCGTACATGTAGATCAGGGCTTACCACGGCCTCGGCATCGTCTCCCATGCGACAGGTGCCCACGCAATGGAATACCGTTCCGCCTTGCGTCCGCGCGAATTCCAGCATTCCTTCCGCATCGGCCACGTCCGAACCGGGCAGCACTTCGGCTTCGATCAAATCGCGAAACGATTTCTGGGCGTAGATCGCGCGCAGAACTCGTATACCGTCGACCAGCGTGTCCCGATCGCGCTGCGCCTGCAGGTAGTTCGTCTCGATGCGCGGTGGCGCAAGGGGATCGTTGCTCGCGATACGCACGCTGCCGCGCGAATCCGGATGACACTGCCAGACCGCCGCAGTGAATCCCGAGTAGCGATGCAAAGGCGTACCGGGTTTGTCGACCGACAGCGGCATGACATTGAATTGCACGTCGGGTCGCCCGTCGCGTGCAAGGGCGGTGCACGCTGCGCCGCCAACCTGTCCGGCGCCAACGGTCAGCGGGCCCGCGCGACGAAAGAGCCAGCTCGACGCCATCCCGACAAGCTGGACGGGGTCGCGCACCGCATCGTTGAGCGAACGTCGCTCACGCAGTCGCACGATGGTGCGTGCCTGGTAATGGTCCTGCAGGTTCGCACCCACGCCAGGCAGATCGGCAACGACCGGGATGTCGTGGCGACCTAGCAGTTCGGCGGGACCCACGCCGGAGAGCTGCAAGAGCTGCGGTGTTTGGATCGCGCCGCCTGACAAGACGACCTCGCGTTCGCATCGCGCGCGCTGCGCACTGCCTGCGCAGACCCATTCGACGCCGATAGCGCGTCCGCGCTCGAACAGCACCCGCGTCACGTGCGCTCCGGTGATCAGCGTCAGATTCTTGCGTGCGAGGACCGGATGCAGGAACGCGCGCGCCGAGCTCGCACGCCAGCCGTTGTGGACCGTGAGCTGATACGCGCCCACGCCGAGGGTGGTGTCCGCATTGAAGTCGTCATTGCGCGGGAGCCCGTATTCGACCGCTGCATTCACCCAGGCATCGCACCATGGGTGTTCGTTGTGCAAGTTGGAAACCGCGAGCTCGCCGCTGTCGCCGTGGTATTCGCTCGCGCCGCCTTCGTAGCGTTCGAGACGTCTGAAGTGCGGCAGGACGTCGCGATACGACCAGCCGGCGGCTCCCAGGCGCGCCCAGTCATCGAAATCCTCGTGCTGTCCGCGGATGAAGATCAGGCCGTTGATCGACGACGAGCCCCCGACGACGCGACCCCGCGGACATACGATGTTGCGACCTGCGGTCCCCTCGCATGGCTCGGTATCGAACATGCGCGAGTAACGCGGGTTGTAGATCGTGCGGAAATAGCCCACCGGTAGCCGCAGCCAGAATCCGCTATCCGGTCCGCCAGCCTCGAGCAGCAGGACCCGGGTGTGCGGATCGGCTGACAGCCGGTTGGCGAGAATGCATCCCGCCGAACCGGCGCCGACGATCACGTAGTCGCAGGTTGTCGTCGCGACCGCCACGCGTCACGCCTTGAGCGTATCGAGGTAGAGCGAAGGATCGAAGTACTTCGACGCCGGCACCGCGTTCTGGATGTTGCCGAAGCGCACGAAGAAGTCGCTCACCTGTTGCAGCCATTGGGTGACGGTGCCGTCGGCGTACAGCTTGCGCCACTCCGCCGAGCTGAACATCTTCTGTGCCTTGTATTGGTCCTTGAGGTCGGGCAGCGGCACCTGCTGGTAGTGCTTCTTCTGCAGCTCGTCGAGCGCCGCGTCGGTGTTCGAGATCATGTAGTCGTTCGCTTCGGCCCAGCCGCGGATCACGTTGGCGCACACCGCGCGGTTCTTGGTGTAGAAGTCCTCGCGTGTCGCCCAGCCGTCGACGATCGCAGCCTTCGGGTAGTACGCCGATGCATCGACGAGCATCTTCGCCGCGGGGACCTTCTCCTTGACCGTCACGTTGAACGGAACCCAGAGGGCGACCGCGGGAACCGCGCCCGAGATGAACGAAGTCACCGCGTCGGACATGCGCTGGTTCACGATCTCCACGTCGTTGGGCCCGATGTTGTTGGCGCGCAAGGCATTGTCGAGGAAGACGTGCGCGGTCGTGCCGGTCGTGGTCGAGATCTTCTTGCCCTTGAGATCCGCAAAGCTCTTCACGCCCTGATCCTCGCGCACCCAAAGCTGCGCGGTGGCGAATTCGATGTCGTTGACCAGGAACATGCGGCCCTGGCCGCGCGCCGGAAAGTTCGAGATCACCGCACCGGTGGACAGCATGTCGATGCTGCCGCCGATCATGGCCTGGAACAGCTCGAGCCCGGTGGTGAATTGCAGGGGCTCGAATTCGATGCCGTGCTTGGCGAAGCTGCCGCGATCGACGCCGAGCCAGATCTGCCCGTCGACCGCAAGCGTATGCAGGTACCCGAGCTTCACCTTGGTTCGCGACTGCGCGATCGCAGGTGCCGCCAGTGCCGCCGCGCCCAGCGCGGCGCCGCTCTTCAAGAATCTACGTCGGTCGATGCTCATTGTCGTGGCTCCTCCTGGTTGATCTCACGTGCTGCCTGCCGGGTTTGCGCCGCGTATTCGCGCATGACGAGGTCGCGGATGTGCGAGCGCAGCTCGCCGAAACTGCGTGACTCGTGCAACGACTCGTCGCGAGGGTACGCGAAGGGAACGTCGACGATCTCGCGGATGCGCGTCGGTCGTGCGCTCATCACGACGATTCGCGAAGAGAGGTAGATCGCTTCCTCGACCGAGTGCGTGATCAGCATGACGGTCTTTCCTTCGGCGGCGAGGACCTCGAGCAGGAGGTCCTGCATGGCGCTGCGAGTCTGCGAGTCGAGCGCGCC
>DATKLH010000561.1:0-7775 GCA_035542515.1 Casimicrobiaceae bacterium | reverse complement strand
AGATCGGATAGATGCGGCGCCAGATAGGGCAACGACGCGGGCGAGTCGGGCTTGAGCGGCAGGGTCAGGTCCGAGGCAAAGCGCCGATCGTCCGGATGGCGCGCAAGCCAGGTCTGCCACAGCCGCTCGCGTGCGCGTGCGAGGGATGTGGGAAGATCGGCTGCGACGTTGCCACGTTGTGCCGCGAGGCGCCGGCGCGGATTCTGCGGGATCACCGCGAGCGCGAGCAGCTCCGGCAGCGTCAGGTCGTGTGCGCGCTTGTGGAAATAGATCAGGCTCGCCGCGCCCACGCCTTCGATGTTGCCTCCGTACGGCGCGACATTCAAATACGCTTCGAGAATGTCGCGCTTGGAGTAGCGGGCTTCGAGCCACAGCGCTGCGGCGATCTGAGTCAGCTTGCCGCCCACGGTGCGGCTGTCGATGCGATACAAGCGCCGGGCGAGTTGCATCGAAAGCGTCGAGCCGCCCTGCCGCGGGCGGCCCAGCAGCGTGACGGCGGCACTTCGCAGCGACGCGACCGGATTGACGCCGGGGTGCCAGTAGAACCAGCGATCCTCGTAGAGCTGCACCGCCTGGGGCAGCGCGGGCGCCATCGCGTCGAGCGGCGTCCACAGCCGATACTGCTCGTCGTTCGCCAGCGTAAGGCGCATGAGCTCGCCGTCGCGTGCGTAGATCGCGGTCGAGCGCGGTACTTCGGCCGCGAGCGGGGCATGAGGCAGCATGCGCGCGAGCAGAAGCGCGAAGGCGACTGCTACGATGCCGACCAGCGCGACGTGACCGCGCGTCATCGTTACTTCGTGGCCCTGTCCACGACCAGCGTCCCCGCCTGCGAACGCGCTTGCACCGACCGCTCGTACAGCGACTCGCCGTACGCCGGCGGCGTGACGAACGTGCCCGCGTTGGTCGCCTTGATGCGATAGGTGTACTCCGATGCGTTGCGCGTCGCGCTTCCGTACAGCACGACGCGATCATCGCGGATGTCGGCGTACTCGGGATTCCATCCGGACCCGCGTCCGAGTCTGCTCGTGTACGACGGCGGCGCGCTTGCCGACGCGTTGTTGCCCGCTGCGGAGGGCGCATTCGCATCGGGCGCCGGAGGTGGCTGGAGGACCGGCTCGAAACCCCCGGGAAGAAGGTCGACCAGCGCCACGTTCGGGAGGTCGTCGCGATCGATCGCGCGGAAGCGCAGTCGCACGGTGATCTCGTCACCAAGCTTCACCGACGAGACCGGCTTGCCCGCGGCATCGACGTATTCGCGGATGACTTCCAGCCCGCTGCGCTGATCGGCCGCCGGTGGCGTCCGGTCGAACCCCGCTTCGGTGATCGCGTAATAACCCGGCACGCTCGCGTCGAGTCCGAATCGCAGCTTCGCGGTGCCGGCGGCGAACGCGGCGCGCGGCATGAGGTTGTCGGGCAGCGTGAGCGCGTGCGCCTCGCCCTTTGCGTCGACTTCGGCGATGCTCGCCATGCCGAGGGCCTGCGCTCCGATGGTGTTGGCGTAAGCGTCGAGCGCGAGGATCGTGTACGCGGCGGACAGCGTATTGAACCGGTTGTTGCCGAGGCCCTTGACCATGTCGAGCAGCGTTTGCGGTGGCAGATCGCGTGCGCGCTGCGGGAAGTGACGTGCGATGAGGTACAACGTCTGGGCGTCGCGAATCGATGGATCGTAGTAGCTCTCGTAACGGAATTCCGGTGCGTGCTTGACGAGCAGATTGGCGGGGCCGTCGATCAACTCGGCAGCGGCACGCTCCTGCTTCTGCAGCTGGTAGCTTGCCGCGAGGTAGGCCGCGACCGAATCGTCCTGCCAGCGCTTGGGATACTTGGCATCGAGGGTCTCCCGCAGGCCGGTGAGGATCGGCGTGGTTACCGTGCCTTGCCGGGTCAACAGATAGGCGGCATACGCCCGCACCCGCGCCGCGTGCAGGTCCGTCGCAGGACTCGCGCCGAGTTGCTGCAGGTACTCGAGCCCTTTCTGCACCATGTCGAAGGGAACGTTCTCGCCGCGTTCGCGCGCTTCGAGCAGCAGATGGATCGCGTAGACCGAGGCGAATTCGTCCGCGCGCACCGATGCGGCCCACAGGCCGAAGCCCCCTTCGGCGTTCTGGCGCGCGCGCAACTCGCGCAGTGCATCGTCGAGGGTCTTGCCACGCGCTGCACCGCTGGAGCGCGCGAACTCCGGCCGCTTCGCAAGCACCACAGCGGGAACCGTTTGGCTGACCAGCTGCTCGGTGCAGCTATGGGGAAAGTCGGCGAGGTACGCGGTGAGGCCGTGCGCGGCCACCAGCGGTATCGCGGATACCGCGGCGTCGAGGCGCCGGTGCTCGGCGAACAGGTCGCGGGCGACGGCGACGTCGGTCGAGCCCTGGAACGATCCCACGGCGATGCGCGTGTAATACGGCGTCGCGGGTCGCACGCTCAAGTCGCTTCCGAGACTGGCGCTCTTGCCGTTCATGGTCGCGCTGAACGAAAGCGTCGCCGATCCGAGCTGCGCATCGGCGCCATCGCGAACCTTCAGGCGATAGGTCGCGACGCCTTCACGCATCTCACCCACCTTGAGCGTCTGGTTGGGCGCGCCGACGATCTCCAGCGCCGGCGCTGCGGCCAGCGCTACGTTGATCGACGCGTCGGGCCCGGATCCGGCGACGTTGTTCGCAACGCCCACGCTGACCTCGAACTGATCGCCTGGCGCGACCATGGCCGGAACGTTGGGCGAAAGCACGAAATCGCCGCGCACCAGCGACTTGCGCTGCGCGGTGCCAAGCGCGGTCTCGTTGACGGCAACCGCCATGATGCGCAGCGTGCCGCTGAACGTCTCGGGCACCGCGTACGTGAACTCGCGATCGTCCTTGACATCGACGATGCCCGACCAATACACCGCCGGCTTGTCGCGTTTGCGCTTGAACGGATTGAGGTGACGTCCGAGCGCGCCCTCCTCGTCACCACCGGGAGCCGCGGCAGCCATCAGCTTGCGAAACTCGGGCAGGATCAGATCGAGGATCTGTGCGGTGCGCACGTCGAGCGCGCGCTTCTGGAAGAAATGGCCGAGCGGGTCGGCGTTGCCGTAACGCGCGACCTGCAGAATGCCTTCATCGACGGCGAACACGACGGCGCGCGTGGGCTGCGTCGCGTGCAGCTTGACCTTGAGCGGCGCTCCGGGCTTGACCAGGTCGGACGCTTCCAGCGTCAGCGCATTGGTTCGTTGCGACAGGCTCGTCGCGAACGGCACGACGCCCCACGACAGCGGGCTCATGAAGATCTCGTCGGAGGCGGGATCGAGCACGAACTGCACGCTGACGTATCCGGTGCCTTCGAAATCCTTCGGCAGCTTGATCTTCTGCACCGAAGCCAGCGTGTCGGCCTTGAACCACTGTTGCGCGTAGACCTTGTCGCGCTCGATGGTGATCAGCCCCGCACCAGTGTACGGCGCGCGGATGTTGATTTCGATGTCGTCACCGGGCGCGTAGTCCTTGCGGCTCAGCGCTAGCTGCAATTCGGCGTTGCGCTCGAGCGAACGCGTGACGTTGCCCTGTCCCGCGACGCTGTATTCGATTCGATTGAGCTCCAGGCCGTCGGCACTGCGAATCACGTACGCGAAGTTGCCCGGCGCATCGGTCGCGAGGGTGAGCTTCGTGCCCGCGGCGGCGATCGCAAGAGGCGACTCCTTGAGCAGGACCTCCTTCTTGCGCGACTCGTACTTGTAGACGCCGGACTCCTGGCGCGTGAGCACCGAAACGAACTTGCGCTCGATGTGCAGCAATGTGAGCTTGTCGGCCGCGGTCTTTTGCGCCTTGGGATCGATCGCGAGCAGCGCGACGTCGCGCCGCGAACCGCGCGCGACGTATCCCAGATCCCCGTCGGCCTTGTACCCGACCAGGAACGGCAATTCGGACACCAGGGTGGCCGTTTCCGCCGACACGCTGCGACCCGCGTCGGCTTCGAATGCACGAGCCAGCACATGCATCCGGTAGGTGGCGCGCGCGTACTTGTCGAGGCGCAGGTCGATCTCGGCGTTGCCCTGCGCATCGGAACTGACGTCGGCAAGCTTTTCGGAATAGCCCTCCTTCGCGCGCTGCGGATCGTAGAAGGTCCAGTCGGGGTAGCTGCGGAACGCGGGGAAGGCCGGCGACAACGTCAGCGTGGTCTCGATGCGGCGATTCTCCGCCGGAGTTCCGAACAGGTTCTGCACGTTCACGCGCGCCTTGAGATCGGTTGGCGCGACCCATCCTTCGACCACCTCGGTCGACAGATGCGCGACGACCTTCATGCGATCGGGCTCGAACTCCTGCACGCGCACCTGCGTGGTGCCGATCTGCTGACCCGGTCGGCCGTCCTTCACCGTGTAGAGATTCACGGTGTACGTGCCGGTGGGAGCGGTGTCCAGCGTCGTGTACGAAAGCTCGTTGAAGCCGCCGGCCGCAAGACGAATGCGCTCGCGCTTGACGGTGAGCCCGCGCGCATCGAGCACTTCGGCTTCGAGCGGCAATCCGGCAAGCGATTTCGCTTGCGGCCGGGTCCATTCCGCCGACTTGACGATCATGCCGATGTGCATCGGATCGCCCGGCCGATAGATGCCGCGATCGGAGAACAGGTACGCGTCGAGCTGGTTCGCCGTGCGCGCATTGGCGATGCCGCCGACGTCGAAGCGTGACATGTCGAGCGTGCGATCGCCGCGATTGAGCGGAAGAAAGCTCGTGTCGCCGGCCTTGCGTACCAGGAACATCAACGGCGCCCGCTCGCGCACCAGCCCGTCGACTTTGGGAAAGCGGGCCATGCCGCCGGCGTCCGTGGCTTGTGTCGCAAGGGTCAAGCCGTTGCGCGCAATCACGTCGACAGTCGCGCCCGCCACCGGTTGACCGGTTCGAATCGACTGCACGAAGACCACCTGCGTGCCGTCGAGCTCGCGCTTCATCAGCACGCCGAGATCGGTGACCAGGATCAGCCGCTGATCGTGCAGATCCTCGGGCCGCTTCTCCGGTGCGCTCGAGTCGGCTTCCTCGTCGCTGTTGTTGTCCTGCGTGTTCGCATCGGATGCGGGCTCGTCGGTCGCGGGCTCGTCCTTGCTGCCCTGCTGCTCGTCGGGATCGTAGCCGCGCACGGTCAGGAGGAAGATGCCGCGGCGGTCCTCACCCTCCTTCTTGAGGTACTCGCCGAGATCGACCGCCTGGTAGTGCGCGCGACCGCGCTCGAGGTCGGGCAGCGGCAGCTTGCGCTCGAAGCGTTCGCTCAGGTTGTCGGGGCCGAAGCTGCCGAGGAATTCCGGCGTCGCGAAATTGCCCGTCGATTGCGACACCAGGTGCTGGAGCTGACCCGGAAGCACGCGGCCGATCTCGACCTGGATGCCGGGCAGATCGCGTACCAGCACGGCGACCTTGCGTTCGCCGCTCATCGCAAGCAGCGAACCCTGGCTCAGGATCTTGAGCTCGGGCGGAAACGGCGGAACGCGCAGCGTCGCGAGCTTGCGCTCGCCGAGCACGTAGCCTCCGAACGACTTCACACCCTTGTCGACCTGCACGAACAGGTAGCGCCCGACATCGGCGCGATAGCGGAAGCTGTGCGTTTCGGTGTTCTCGCGCTCGGCAGGAATGGCGGCGAGATCGAGCTTGGTGGCGGCCTTCAGCACCGCGTCGGTGACTTCGGAGACGTCCTCCCAGGCATACGGCTGAGTGCGTTCCTCGGGCTTGCTGCTGGGCGGATACAGCGGCAGAAGCCATGCGCTCACCGCCTTCTGCATCTCCTTCTCGTGCACCGCCGTGGAAGTCGGCACGACGAGCACCTGCTCGAGCTCGTTGCGATCGTTCGAGACCACCGTTGCCGCCATGTCCTCGATGGCAAGACTGTAAAGACCTGGAACGTCGACGCTCTTGGTGAGCTCCACAGAGGTCGGCGGACCGCCGCGGGCAGCCGCGACGCCCTTGTCGACGGTAATGTCCAGACGCGTGTTCTCCTTGGGAATCGGAAGCGGCTTGCTGTGCACAAAGGCGTTGAGCTTGAGCTTGTCGTAGCTCACCACGAACGGCGTACGTTCCGCACCGATGCCAAGCACGCCTCCCGACGCACCGGCCATCTGCAGGCTGATGCGTTTCTCGAGCGTCGCGATATCGACCGGATGCGAAAAGTGCAGCGTGATCACGGCCTTCTTGAGCGCCGGATCGACCGGATCCTGGTAGAACTCGGCATTCGCGATGGTCGCGACGAAGTTGGGCGAGCTGAAAGCGAACGAGCGCTGGCTCAGCAGGATCTGCGGCGCGACCGCTTCGCGATCGAGACTAACGCGGTACTGCGTACCGACCGGCCAGTCGTCCTTGGGATTGAATTCGAGGATGCGATCGGAGCGCCAGCGGAAAGCGCCCGCGATCGCAGGTGCGATCGTGATGCCCTGGGTGGCTTCCTTGCCGACCAGCGCGATCGGCGCGACGCCCCGTGCGAACTCGACCACCAGCGGGTTCGGCTTGCCATCGTTCTCGATTTCGGTGCGCGCAGGCTGCGTGATCTTGAAATCGACCGTGACAGGCTTCGGCCGCGCCTGCCACCAGTGCCACGCGTACCATCCGCCCGCTCCGGCGGCAACCAGCATGACAACCATTGCCGCACTTACGCCTGGGCGCTCGACCATCGCGGCGCGCAGCGTCGAGGCGCGCGCACCACCCCACCGCAGCCACACGGGTGGTGTCCATTGCACATGTCCGAACAATGCGGTGAGCACCGTGCGCAGCGCGATGAACGGCATGCGCACGATGCGCAGGATCCACGTGAGGATCGCCATGACCTTTGCGGGGAAGGTTGCGACGGTGAGCGATTATGCCAACGCAAAGCGTCAGCACAACGACGTCCGTCGGCCAAACCGCGGATCGATGCTGGCAGGAAAATGGCAGACGCCGCCCGGCCTCTGGTGCGAGGTCGCGCAACCGGCGCGGCGGCGCAAGCGTTTCGCCCGATTATGCGGCGCTGTCACGGAAGCGAGGCGTTGTGCGGCATTCCCGGCAGCACTGCACAGACTTATCAACCGATTTTGTGGATAAGTTACGCGCGGTTGCACGGCGCGACAGAAGCCGAGCGTCGTTGCACCGCACGCAGCGCAAGTGCACGAGCGCACGATCGCGCTGCATGTGCGCGATCCCAAGCGACAGCGTTCAGCTCGCGCCTTCGAGCGCTTGCCACATTTCCTGGTCGCGTTGCGCCGTCCAGATGCGCGGGTCGCGGTGGCCTTTCGCGAGGTCGTAGGCACGCGACACGTCGAAGGGCATGCAGTGATCGAAGATCACCCAATCGCCATAGCGCGGCTTGAGTCGCGCGTAGGTATCGTGATACACGGTCCGCAGGTCGTTGCCCGCTTCCGCGCCGCGCTTCACCGCTTCGTAGAGCTCCGTGACGAAGGCGCGCGTGCCATCGAGACCCTGCTGTACTTCGTCACGGTTCCTGAGCGCGGCGCCACGTCCCGGCACCAGCTTCTCGGGTCGCAAGGCGGCGAGCGCATCGAGCGTGCGCGGCCAATCTTCGTAATAGCAATCGCCCGCGTACGGCGTTGCGCCGTACTCGACCAGGTCTCCGGAGAACATGATTCGCTGCGCCGGCAGCCAGACCACGGTGTCGCCCTTGGTGTGCCCCCGGCCGAGCTGCATGATCTTCACCTCGAGCTTGCCGAGCCATAGCGTCATCTCGCGCTGGAAGGTCAGCGTCGGCCAGGTGAGGCCCGGAATCGTCTCCACCGCGCGGAACAAGCGCGGAAAACGCTCGATCTCGCTCTGCATGTCCTGCGCGCCGCGCTCCACGATCAG
>DATKLH010000560.1:0-13874 GCA_035542515.1 Casimicrobiaceae bacterium | reverse complement strand
CGCCGGGTCGTAGGGCAACTTCGAGTAGAGGCTCGGGGCGATGGTCAGGTTGCCGGCCGGCGCGAGGATGAGCGTGTATCCGTCCGGCGCGGCCTTCGCACCCTGTTCCATGCCGATGTTGCCGCCGGCACCCGGCTTGTTGTCGACGATGAACGCCTTGCCGAGCGAAACCGCGAGCTTGTCGGCGACGATCCGCGTCAGTCCATCGGCCGGTCCGCCGGGAGGGAATGGCACGATGATATGAACCGGCTTGTCGGGATAGGTCGATTGAGCGAGGGCCGGAAAAGCGCACAACGAGCCGGCTAGCAGCAGCAACGCCAAACCGTTGACGCCGGGCGGACGAACGCGGAGGCTGTGATGCATCGACGATCCCCTCGAATGATTACTGAAGTCGATAGTAGCCAAGCTTATCGGCATCGCGGCTCAGCGTCACCAGTTGCGCATAGAGCGCTGCTTCCACTGCACGGAAACCGGCGAGCGCAAGCTCACCGAGGACGTCCTTCATATCGCTCGCACCCGCCAGCGCGACAAATGCATCGGTGAGTCGTGAGCGCAGCGACGAAGGAACTTCCGCCGAGCAGACCAGCAGAGGCGCCGGAGCGAGCGGGGTGCGTGCGATCACTCGCAGGTGCTGTGCGGTCGCGGGCTCGTGCAAGCGCAACAGGTCGTGCCAATAGCTGTCGAGTGGGCCGACGTCGGCCGTGCCGGACAGGACGGCGTCGACCACACCGCGCGGAGTCACCAGCGGACCCACCACGGACGAAAACCATCGCCCGCCCGACGCAGCGGCGACATCGGCGAAGAAGCGACGCGGCGCCTGGTAGCCGCTTTGCGACTCGGGCGTGGTGTACGCGAAGCGCTTGCCGTGCAAGTCGGCCATCGAATCGATGCGCGAATCGGTGCGCACGACGATATCGGTGCAGTACACGGGGTGCGATTCGTGGCGATGCGCGAGGAACAGCGGTACGGCGATGGGCAGCGGACGCAGCGCTTCGGTGAGGTCCCACGTCGCCCACGGATATCCGCAGATGAACACGCATCCCAGGTCGTTGCGCAGCCACAAATCGCGCAGCGGCGCAGGCGGCGGATACGCGAACGGTTGCAGCGCAACGCCGGACGCATCGGCGACGCGCGCGAAGACACGCGCCCATAGCGATTCGACGTGCGCGTCGAGCGCGTACATGCGCGCGTTCGCGACCAGGGGTGCGGATGCGTTCAACGCGTGAGGTCAGGCGTCGCGATAGACCAGCGTTTGCCCGATGCCCAGCCGCGCGGCCTTGTCGAGCATCGCCGCGCCCAGCGCGATGTCGGATAGCGACAGGCCGCGATGCCAGAGGAGGATCGTTTCGTCGTCGCTCTCGCGCCCCGGCTTGCGACCCGCGACGATTTCGCCGAGCTCCGCGTGAAGCGTCTGCTCGGAAAGCTTGCCGGCTTCCACATGCGCCCGCAACGCGCCGAACATTCCGGTCTTGCACTGTCCCCAGTCATCGACCACGAGCTTGTCCATGATGTCGGTCAACGAGAGCTCGACCGCGCTCATGGTTCCATACGGCACCACGAACGCCGAGCGCTTGATCCAGTCGGTGCGCAGCATCGGCGCGGGCTGGTCGAGACGTGAGGCCTCGACCACGATGTCCGCGCCGCTCACGCACGACTCCCAGTCGTCGGTTGCGACCACCGGCTTGCGCAGGTCGACCGAAAGTCGCTGCGCGAAGGCTACGCGCGAATCGCTGCGACGCGAGTGAACACGGATCTCGTCGAAGTCGAACAATCGGTCGAGCAGCCGCACGTTCCAGTACGCCGTGCCGCGTGCGCCGATGTGGCCGAGCACCCTGCTGTCCCGGCGCGCGAGGTGCTTTGCGCCGATCGCCGTTACCGCGCCGGTGCGCATGTCGGTGAGGCCCGAAGCATCGATCACCGCGGCCGGGCTGCCGGTGTGCGGATCGAAGAGGTTCAGCAGCCCCATCTCGGAGGGCAGGCCGACTTTGTAGTTGTCGACGTAGTCGCTGACGATCTTTACGCCCGCCAGCGCGAGCGGTGCGATGTAACCGCGCAGAACGTTGAAGTGGCCCCGAATCTCGCGGCCCTGGGCGTCCTGTCGCGGGATGAGGTGCATGCGCGGCTCGATGACGGTCTTGCCTTCGCCCTGCGCGCGCAGACCGTTCTCCACCGCTTCGAGGATCTCGTCGTCGGTCAGGCGCAGCGCGGCGACATCCGGGGCGTTGAGGTAGGTGAGGGTGAGCATGGGAGGGTTGCAGCAGGGATGATGATGGTCAGGTGATGGGGGATAGGCGATAGACGATAGGCCTCTGCAAACGGCGTCGGCCAGCGTCGCCCATTGCGTCGACTCGACCCATCCTTCAACACGTCGCGATTTCGCATCAATCTGATGGAAGAGCGCCGTTGGTTGCTCGGGCCCATCGCCGATCGCCTATGGCCTATCGCCCCCACCCAAGGCATACAATCTCATGTTACCGGCAGCGCATCGAAGAGGGCCATCATGCTGCAACGCGTTTCCACGCCGACCCGGCGATCCGATCGAGTGATTCGCGCGCCACGCGGCACCGAGCTCAGCTGCAAATCGTGGCTCACCGAAGCGCCGCTGCGCATGATCATGAACAACCTCGATCCCGAGGTCGCGGAAAATCCCGCCGAGCTGGTCGTCTATGGCGGCATCGGCCGCGCTGCGCGCAACTGGGAGTGCTTCGACGCCATCGTGGCGGCGCTGCGCGAGCTCGAGGACGACGAGTCGCTGCTGATCCAGTCGGGCAAGCCGGTGGGCGTGTTCAAGACGCACCCCGACGCGCCGCGGGTGCTGCTCGCCAACTCGAACCTGGTTCCGAAGTGGGCGACCTGGGAGCACTTCAACGAGCTCGATCGCAAGGGCCTGATGATGTTCGGCCAGATGACGGCGGGCTCGTGGATCTACATCGGCTCGCAGGGCATCGTGCAGGGAACCTACGAGACTTTCGCCGAAGCGGGACGCCAGCACTATGGCGGCGACCTGTCCGGCAAATGGATCCTGACCGCAGGGCTCGGCGGCATGGGAGGCGCGCAGCCGCTCGCCGCGACCATGGCCGGCGCATCGATGCTGGCGGTGGAGTGCCAGCAGCGCCGCATCGACATGCGCCTTGCCACGCGCTATCTCGACACGCAGGCGCGCAATCTCGACGAGGCGCTCGCGCTGCTCGAGCGCGCAACGCACGATCGCAAGTCGCTCTCCATCGGTCTTCTCGGCAATGCCGCGGAAGTGCTCCCCGAGATCGTGCGCCGTGGCGTGCGTCCGGATCTGTTGACCGACCAGACCTCCGCGCACGATCTGGTGAACGGCTACCTGCCTGCCGGTTGGACGGTGGAGCGTTGGCACGCGGCGCAAGCCGATCCCGCGCGGCACGGGGAGCTGGTCGCCGCCGCACGCGCGTCGATCCGCAAGCACGTCGAAGCGATGCTCGCGCTCCAGATCCGCGGCGTGCCGACGTTCGATTATGGCAACAACATCCGCCAGGTCGCGTTCGACGAGGGCGTGCAGGAAGCCTTCGCCTTCCCTGGCTTCGTGCCGGCGTACATCCGTCCGTTGTTCTGCGAAGGCAAAGGTCCGTTCCGTTGGGTCGCGCTGTCGGGCGATCCCGAGGACATTCGCAAGACCGATCGCAAGGTGAAGGAGCTGTTCCCGCAGGATGCGCATCTGCAGCGCTGGCTCGACATGGCGTCGCAGCGTATCGCTTTCCAGGGACTGCCCGCGCGCATCTGCTGGCTGGGGCTGGGCGAGCGGCACCTCGCCGGATTGGCGTTCAACGACATGGTTCGCAGCGGCGAGCTGAAGGCGCCGATCGTCATTGGGCGCGATCACCTGGATACGGGGTCGGTTGCCAGTCCCAATCGTGAAACCGAAGCGATGCTCGACGGGTCGGACGCCGTCTCCGACTGGCCGCTGCTGAACGCGCTCTTGAACACCGCGGGTGGCGCTACGTGGGTCTCGCTGCACCACGGTGGCGGCGTGGGGATGGGCTATTCGCAACATGCTGGCGTGGTGATCGTGTGCGACGGCAGTGACGCGGCCGCCAAGCGCATCGCGCGCGTGCTGTGGAACGATCCTGCATCGGGCGTCATGCGTCACGCCGACGCAGGTTACGAGCGCGCCATCGAAGTCGCGCGCGCCAAGGGACTGAAGCTGCCGATGGCGTAACGCGTGCCGCGACGCGCGTTGGCGCGGAGTTGAGCTGCGCATAGTCGATTCGTGGTTCCGCTTTCCGCAGCGCGATAGCGATAGCGATCGCGTGCGCGGTGCGCGCACTCGTTGCATTGATTTCGGCCGCTGCTACGAACGATCGCTGAAATCGCGCTGCGCGTAACTCGGCGCGTTCGCCTTCGAGCTCCAAGCGTTTGCGCAGCGGCGAATGCGCCTCATCGTGTGCGTGATGTCGACGCAACGAGCTCGCGGCCAAGCGAGCGTGGCGGCAATTTGAACGATCCATAAAGATCGCTGCGGGTACGCACATCCGATGCATCGTCGCGTTCATCGGTTCCGTATCAATGAACGGTCGGCTCGCCGGCATCATGGCGCCTGGCATCGCTTCCTCGTTCCTCGCAATGAGACGTGCTTCATGGCCGACTCCGCGCCTCGCGCCGGCGCGGCTTCGTTTCGCATCGATGACCCGCGCAATCGGGTCGTTCGCCGCGCGCGTGTTCACGCTCGCCGGGGCCTTGTGCACCCTGGCCGGGGCGGCGACGATGCCGGGGACCGGCACGGTGGTGGTGAATCCGTATGGGCCCCTGCTGGCGCAGGGCGCTGCCCTGTCGGGCAATACCGTCTCGAACCTGCAGTCCTCGACCGTCATCCAGCTCGGCACCACGCCCGGCGCGTCGGGGGACTACTGTGAGATCGACTTCACCGCATTGAGCGTTGGCGCGGGCGGCAGTCTCATGATCATGTCCGGCGCGGCGAATCAGTCGGTCGTGCTCTACGGCGTCGACGGCAATGCCACCGCGATCGCGGGACAGCTCGTGATGCTCGGGGGTAATGGGGCGCCGGCACCGAAGCTCTATCTCAAGAATCCGAACGGTGTCACGGTGTACGCCGGCGGGATCGTGACTTCGCCGTCGGGACTTACCATCGACACGCTCGGAGCCGCGTGGACCGACGGTCAGCCGCTGGTCAACAACGGTTCGATCGATGGCGGCACGCTGATGTGGCTTTACAACGCGGGTGTGACCGGCGGGGGTGCCTTCAAGGGCAACGGGATCGGACTCGCCACGTTCGGGAATGCCAACAATCCGGTCAACGGTTTGCACTTCCTCGCCAACGGCTTGCAGCTCTTCCCGAGCAGCGGATCGAGCGTTTCCCTGGCGATCGGTCATTACGGATTCGCCGCGCAGGTGCTCAACCTCAACGTCAACGGCAACGTGTCGCTATGGATGCCCTCGTCGTGGCCGGCGGGCTACATCAATCCGGCCAATTCCACGCCGGTGCTCGCGGGTCAGATTCGTGCCGCCGGCGTTCCCGACCCGGCCTATGGCGCAGGGAGCGTAATCGTCCAGTCGACCGGTAACATGAGCCTCGTCGCAGGCGCACCGTACGACTTCGCGTTTCCGGGCGGCATCGTGCTCAAGGCGGCAGGCACGCTCGATCTCAACGGCGTCACGATCGAAAACGGCTGGACTGCCGCAGGCGTGGCGTTCCAGGGCATGTACTTCGAATCGCCCAATATCGTGAGCAGCGCAGGCAAGGCGCAGCTTCTCACCAACAACTTCAACTGGGTGAACTTCAGCACGCAGCCGCACGCGTCGATCGGCGTGTGGCAACTCGTGCAGCAAAGCGACGGCAGCGCACAGTACGTCGCTGCCGACGCGATCGCGCCGCACATCAACACCTATTCGACGCTGATCGACCTGAACGCGTCGGGTCAGTGCTGGACCTGCGTGATGAACGCGCAGCCGGTGAGCGTGCAATAGCCGCGCGCTGTTCGCTTGGCCGGATCACTCCGGCTGCATGCGCCGCAGCGGCGGCCGGGTTCCCAGAACGACGTCGACTTCGCGCTTCTGGCCGTTGCGCGCGACCTCCACGCGCACGTGGGTGCCGGGCTCCAGCTCCAGGGTCGAGCCGGCGAGGTCTTCGGGCTGCGCAATGCTGTGATCGCCGAGGCTCAGGATGATGTCACCCGGTTGCAGCCCTGCGCGATTGGCGGGCCCGCCCGGCTGAACGGCCACGATCATCGCGCCCGCCTTCCCCGCGCCTGCGGCCCCGGTCGACACGCCAAGCCAGCCCCGTGCGACGCGCCCGTTCTTCTTGAGGCTCGCGACCACTTTCTGCGCGAGATCGACCGGGATCGCGAAGCCGATGCCCTCCGAGCCGCCGCCGCGCGACAGGATCGCCGAGTTGATCCCGAGCAGCCGCCCCGAAGTGTCGACCAGAGCGCCACCGGAGTTGCCGGGATTGATCGCCGCGTCGGTCTGGATGAAGTTCTCGATGGGATTGATGCCGATCCCTTTGCGTCCGACCGCGCTGATGATGCCTTGCGTGACCGTTTGACCTACGCCGAGCGGATTGCCGACGGCCAGGACCACATCGCCGACCGCGGCGCTCCTGACATCGCCCATCTCGATGGGACGCAGTCCGCTGGGATCGATCTTGAGCAGCGCGAGATCGGATTCCGGGTCCACGCCCACGAGCTTGGTCGGACGCAACGTGCCATCGGGCAGTGCGACTGCGAGCTCGGTTGCATCCTGCACCACGTGATTGTTGGTCACGATGTCGCCATCGCTGTCGATCACCACGCCGGATCCCAGTCCCACCGCTAGCAGTGCACGACCGCCGAGGCCGAGGGGCCCGCGGGACGCGGTGCGGGCCGAATGCACCGTGACCACCGACGGCGCCGCACGCTCGACGGCTGCGCGGAAGCTCACGATGGCGGCCGTGTCGATTCGCGTTGGCGTTGCCGGCAGCGCAGGGAGCGCCGTGGGCGGATTGGGCTGCGGCGCGGGCGCCGGAACCATCGCCGGCGGGAGCGTGGGCTGCTCCGATTGCAGCTGCGCGTAGCGGGCGCCGAGATAACCCACGAGCGCAGCGAGCACGAGTTGCAGAAGACCCAGCACGAATCGACCCATCATCACCTCGTCAGCAGGTAGGCTCCGCGCCTTTTCGACGCCGCATCGCGCGAGCGCTGGGGGGCACGCTCGCTCGCTACTATGATCCAATCCTTACTCACCCGGCGCTTCGCGTGTCGCAATGCGCACGCTTGCCGTCAACACGCGATGGATCGGGCACCGCTGCGCGATCTCGATGAGTCGAGCGCGCTGCGCGTCGTCGAGCTCGCCGTGAAGCGCGATCTCGCGCGAGATCTCGACAGCACCTTCGGGCGTCGGCGTCGCCGCATCGAATCGTACGTCGACCGTCACATCGTCCAGGCGCCACTGCTTGCGACGCGCATACAACCGCAAGGTGAGGGCCGTGCACGCCGCGAGACTGCCGGCGAGCAGTTCCTCCGGCATCGGGCCGGTATCGGTTCCGCCCTTGTCGGGCGGTTCGTCGGCGGCCCAGCCGTGGCCGCGCGTATCAGACAGTTGCACCTGCAGGGACGCCGCTGCGTTGCGCGCCGTCGCGCGTGCCGTTGCCATCGCTTGCTCCTTGTTGGGCGAATCGTCGCTGGAAGTTTGCCTCACACGATTGTCGACCGACGCGGTCGTCCGCAACTGCAATTCGCAGCGACACTTCGCTCGATGCTACGAACCGCGCAGGGGCGGTCGCATCACGCCGGCCGCCAGCAGCAACAGATACAGCCACGCCGACAAACCCCGCGACGAACCGAGCGCGATCTCGAACAGCGCAGCGCCGATGCCGCAGAGCACTACCGCGATCGCAAAGCCGTAGCGACGACGCACCATGCGCCATACCGCGTCCGGCTCGGTGATCGTCTCGTTGGAAAGATGGTTGCAGATGCGCCTCCACATCAGCGTCTCGCAGGCGAGGATCAACAGCAGATTGCCGCCATAGAGCACTGCCGCGCGGGGCATCGCGGGATGATCGCCGAGCAACGTGGTCAGCGGCGGAACAAGGGTCGTGAACAGCAGGAACGCGAGATTGAACGCCGCGAAGGCCATGTCGGGCTCGCGCATGCGTCGCATCATGCGAAGGTGGCCGACCCAGAACACGGCGAGCACGACGAAGCTGATCGCGTAGTTGTCCAGCCGGTCGATGAGCGCCGCGACGTCGGCCAGCATGGAGCTGCTCGGCGCGGGGATCTTCAGATCGAGCACCAGCAGCGTCATGGTTACCGCGAAGATGCCGTCGGTAAGAGCCTCCAGGCGCGACTTGGGCAGCGACGGATGGGTCATGGGCGATGACGGAGTGAACCGAGCGGATGTGCCGAGGTTGCCCACGCGCGGCAAGCGTGCCGGACGAAGCGTACACGGTTCGTCGCCGGAATGGCGACCCGCCGGCAGTCGCGGCCGGCGCGGTCCGGGTCACCGCTCGCATCGGCGGCGTAGCATCCGTCGCACCGCCAGGCCTTGCACGACCACGGAGAAGAGCACGCAGGCGTAGGTCAGCGTGACGATGGTGTTGCGATAGGGAGTGTCGGGCAATGCGAGCGCAAGGGCGACCGAGATGCCGCCGCGCAATCCGCCCCAGGTCAGGAGCTTGATCGAATCCCGATCGAAGCGACGGCGCAGGAGGGGCAGCCAGGCGGGCACCAGCACGGAGGCCCAGCGTGCGAACAGCATGACCGGCAGCGTGAGCAACGCCGCACCCGCGATCGCGGGATCGAGCGGCAAGACGATCATCTCGAACCCGATCAGCACGAACAGCAGCGCATTGAGCACCGAGTCGACCAGTCGCCAGAAGATGTCGATGTGCTCGCGGCTCGTCGGCGACATCGCGTGCTCGCGCGCGTGGTTGCCGATCAGCAGGCCGGCGACCACGGCGGTGATCGGGCCCGACATGTCGAGCCATCGCGCCGCCGAGTAGGCGCCCATCACCAACGCGACCGTGAGCAGCACTTCGACCTCGTAGTTGTCCACTCCCCGTAGCATGCGATAGACGAGGTAGCCTGCGATCCAGCCCAGCGCGACTGCGCCGAGCGCCTGGCGCGAAAAGAACCAGGCGATCTGCGCCGCGTCGACGTGAAGCGCTCCGGTGGCGTAGGCAAGCAACTCGACGAACACCACGATGGCGACGCCGTCGTTGAACAAAGCCTCGCCCGCGACCTGCATCTCCAGCGATTTGGGCGCGCGGGTGGAACGGATGATCGCCAGCACGGCGACCGGATCCGTCGGCGAGATCAAGGCGCCGAACACCAGGCACCACGCAAGCGGCACCGGATGGCCGAGCATCGACAGCACGGCGAAAGCGCCGAGACCCATCAGCAGCGTCGAGATGAGCACGCCGGCGAACGCGAGGAAGGCCACCGGCCAGCGTTGCTTGGCGAGCTCGCGGAGGTTCACGCGCAATGACGCGGCGAACAGCAGGACGCCCAGCATCCCGCCCATCAGCGTTTCGTTGAAGTCGATTCCGGCAAGCATGCGGTGCAACGTGTCCGCGAGCGGCATGCCCAGCGCGGAAAGCACTACCAGGATCAGCGACAGGCCGACGGCGATCACCATCATGCCGATGGTTGCCGGCAGCTTCACGACGCGATAGTTGAGATAGCTGGTGAGGGCGGCGAGGATCACCATCACCGCGGCGACGTCGAAGGTGGACATGCGCGCAGGCAGGCGTTGAATGGCGGGAGGCTGCAAGTTGCGTGCCGTTCGGCGTATCCAACCGGGCCATGGCAAACCGGCGGAGGCGACCTCACCTCTCTCCGATCGCACGGCAGCGTCCCGCCGCGTCCTGCCAGTGGGCCGGTGGCGACGGGGAAGACACTGGCACGCGCAAACGCGGCGTTGCGCCGCCCCGGGCGGTGCGTTCTTGTCGGTCGTTGTCTGACGAGCTGTGAGTGGCAGGCCGACAGACGTCCATGCGCGCGGTGCGAGAGCATGTTGTATTTGATTCCAGCGGCCCTTGCCATTCCGCCCTTGTACGACGACAGGCCTTCTGCCGGCGGAACACCGCGACTGGCGCGCAACATAGCCCACGACCCGCCGATCCTCGAGGCGGGCCGCACCTGCTGGCGCATCGACCGTGCGCACCAGCTCGCATTCCTCGTCGACGGCGCGGAGTATTTCCGCGCGGTGCGCGAAGCGCTGCTGCGCGCGCGACGTTCCATTTTCATTCTCGGCTGGGACATCGACAGTCGCATGCTGCTCGTGCCCGACGGGGCGCGCGACGGCTATCCGGAGCCGCTGGGCGAATTTCTCAACGCGCTGGTCGCCGAGCGGGCCGCGCTGCGCGCCTACGTGCTGACCTGGGACTTCGCGATGCTGTACGCGCTCGAGCGCGAATGGCTGCCGGTGTACAAGCTCGACTGGAAGACCCATCGGCGACTGTCGTTCCGACTCGATGGCGCACATCCGGTGGGTGCTTCGCATCATCAGAAAGTGATCGTCATCGACGACGCGGTGGCTTTCGTGAGCGGCTTCGATCTCACGCGCAACCGCTGGGACACTTCCCAGCATGCATGTCCCAACGCCCTCCGCTGCGACACCGCTGGAACCCCATACGGCCCGTTCCACGACATCGGGGTCGTGGTCTCCGGACCCTGTGCGTCGAGCCTGGGCGCGCTCGCACGCACGCGCTGGCTGCACGCGACCGACACGCCAGCGAGTGCGCGAACGCAGACGCGCTACGACCCGTGGCCGGCGAGCGCACAACCGGTGCTCTTCGACGTCGACGTCGGCATCTCACGCACGCAGCCGCCGTTCGGACCGGCGCCCCGCGTCGACGAGGTGCGCCAGCTGCATCTGCGCGCCATCGCGGCGGCCCGTCACGATATCTTCGCGGAGAACCAGTACTTCACCTCGCGCGCAATAGCCGACGCATTCGCGGCACGCCTCGCCGAGCGCGATACGCCCGACATCGCCGTCGTGTCGCCGCTGATGCAAAGCGGATGGCTCGAGATGTCGACCATGGGCGTGCTGCGTGCGCGCATCCATCGCGATCTGCGCGCGGCCGATCGCGATGACCGCTACCGGCTGTATTGCCCGCATCTGCCGTGGCTCGAGCGCAGTTCCGGCTGCCTCAACGTCCACAGCAAGGTGCTGTGCATCGACGACGCATTCCTGACGCTGGGATCGGCCAATTTGTCGGACCGCTCGATGGGTCTCGACACCGAGTGCAACCTCTCGCTCGAGGCACGCGGCGATCCGCGCATCGCGGCCGCGATCGCCCGATTGCGTCACCGGCTGCTCGCCGAGCACCTCGATTGCACGCCGGAGGATGTCGCTCGCGCCCAGCTCGAGCGGGGACGCCTGCATGCTGCGATCGATGCATTGCGACGTCCCGGCGCTCGCTCGCTCGATCCCTTCGATCCGGTGCTCGACCCGGCGGTGGATGTCGTCACGCCGGATCACCGGGTGCTCGATCCCGAGAAGCCGCTCGATCCCGACCTGATCGTCGAGGACCTCGTGCCCGAGCATCGCGAACGCAAGGGCATTCGCGCGCGCCTCGGCGCTCTGGTGATGCTGGTGATCGGGCTGGTGGCCATCGCGCTCGCCTGGCGCTATACGGCGTTACGCGACTGGCTCAACTTCGACCGGCTGGTCGACTTCGGCGAATCGGTGCAAAGCTCGCCGCTTGCACCGGTTGCAGTCCTTGTCGGTTACGTCGCCGCCGGATTGCTCGTCATACCTCTGACGTTGCTGATCGCCGTGACGGCGTTCGTGTTTGGCCCGGTCTCCGCAGTGGTGTACTCGCTCGCAGGCGCAACACTCAGCGCCGCGGTGACGTACGCCATCGGTCGCAAGCTCGGCCGGGAAGCGGTACGAAAGGTGGCCGGTCGTCGTCTCAATGAGCTGTCGCGGCGGCTCGCGCGCCGCGGCTTGCTCGCGGTGCTGCTCGTGCGGGTGTTGCCGGTGGCGCCGTTCTCCGTGATCAACGTCGTCGCGGGCGCGTCGCATATCGGCTGGCGCGATTTCCTGCTCGGCACGGTGCTGGGCCTTCTACCCGGCACGGTTCTGACCAGCGTCTTCGTCGATCGCATCGTTGATGCGGCCCGCCACCCGGGACCGGCAACTTTCGCGTTGCTGCTCGGCGTCGCAGTGCTGATCGGCATCGTCGCGTGGGTGTCGCAGCGCTGGCTCAGGCGCCGGGAGCCCCCGCAACAGCCCACGCCGGATCTGCATGTCGGCTGAAAATGCCGGCACCGTGTACGTCGCGCTCGCCACCTGGAACATCCATGGCGGCGTCGGCACCGATCGTCGCTACGACGAGGATCGCGTGTTCGAGGTGTTGCACGAGATGCAAGCCGACGTGGTCGCGTTGCAGGAAGTCGCGTCGCTCGAAGCCCACGGCACCTTCTTGCCGCGCTTGACGGCCGCAACCGGCTACATCGTGGTCGCGGGGCCCACGCACAGTCGAACCGGCGGCGATTTCGGCAACGCCGTGCTGTCGCGCTTTGCGGTGCGCTCGATGGAGCGCATCGATCTCGGCATCGCGGGATGCGAGCCGCGCGGCGCGCTCGACGTGTGTCTCGATGTGGGCGGAAACCTTTTGCGCGTGATCGGTACGCACCTGGGCCTCCGACCGGGCGAACGACGCGAGCAGGTCCGACGGCTCCTCGCCGCGCTCGATCGCGGGACGCCGCATGCAACCGTGCTGATGGGCGATGTCAACGAGTGGTATCTGTGGGGTCGGCCGCTGCGCTGGCTTCACGATCACTTTCGCGCCACGCCGGCGCTCGCGACCTTCCCCTCGCGGCGGCCGCTGATCGCGCTCGATCGCATCTGGGTGCATCCAGCGGCGTATTTGACACGGCTCGATCGTCACACGAGCGCGCTCGCACGCAAAGCGTCCGATCATCTCCCGTTGGTCGCTCGCATTGCATTGGCGATGACAGGAGACCCGCCTTCGCACGAGCTTGCCGACGCGCTCGGCGAAGCATTCATTCGCGCCGACTGACGCGTCACACGCGCAGCGTCCTGGTCAGCCCGCCGTTTGGAATGCGAAGGGTCTGCTCGCTGGAGACGTTCGGTCGATAACCCGATCCGCTGCGCTCGGCCGGGTCGTGCGCCAGCCCCATGCTCACAACGTTTCGCTCAAGCAGGGACGAGGCAGGCGCGATGATCGGCATGCGCTACCATTGACGGCTTCGCGCGCCTGTCCGGCGAACGATCTTTTCCTTCCTCTGGCGGTTGATCATGGCTCTGCAGTACCTGAAACGGGCAGCGAAGTCGCCCGAAACCGAGACCGGCACGGCGCGAAAGGTGGCCGAGGAAATGCTCGCGCATATCGAGCGGGGCGGCGAGCAGGCGGTGCGCGAGTACGCGCAGAAGCTCGATAGCTGGACCGGCCCGATCGTGGTCGAGCCGGCGGAGATCGAGCGGCGCATTCGCGACATTCCCGATGCGGTCAAGCGCGACATCGAGTTCGCCACCGAACGAGTGCGCCGCTTCGCGCGCGCGCAGCGCGAGTCGATCCGCGAGTTTCAGGAGGAGGTGCAACCGGGACTCACCGCGGGGCAGCGCCTGATCCCGGTCAACGTGGCCGGCTGCTACGTTCCGACCGGACGTTACGCGCACATCGCATCGGCGTACATGGCGATCGCGACGGCGAAGGCGGCGGGTGTGCCAACCGTCGTCGCTTGCTCCACGCCCTACAAGGGCGAAGGCATTCATCCTCACGTGTTGTACGCGATGCGGGTTGCAGGCGCCGACGTGATACTGACCCTCGGCGGCGTGCAGGCGATCGCTACGCTCGCGTACGGCCTGTTCACCGGCAAGCCGGCCGACATCATCGTCGGTCCCGGCAACAAGTTCGTCGCCGAAGCGAAGCGCATGCTGTT